>JANTHH010000051.1 GCA_024762485.1 Chromatiales bacterium | reverse complement strand
CGGATGGTGTACTTGTGCTTGCCGTATTCTTCCTTGCGTGCGTCCCACTCCTGATACTGGAACAGGATGGTGGTCCACGCACCCTTGCTGAGGATGCGCTTGTCCAGTTCCTTGACGACGTCGACGCCGCCTTCGCTGTAATTGACGCTCAATTCGTCCGGGGTGGATGCCATTTAGTACTCCTGCCGATGAGGGAGGCGCGAGACCATAGCAAACCCGGTGATGGGTGTCACCACGTCCATGCCTCAAGTTTTTATTCAAAGGGTCGAAGAAGAGGGAAGGCATCCACACGATCCCTCACGAGATCGCACGACACGGGTAAATAAATCATGGGTAAAGAATTTTCACCGGTACAGGCAGACGATTTCAGCAAGCTCACCATCGATCGCCTGCCCCACCAGGAGATCGAGATGGCATTGATCAGTATCGGTGGCGGTGGGGTCAAGGGTATCGATTTCAAGACCGAGATGGTCAAGGCCGCCGGCTGGAACCGGGAGCGTCTGAGCACCTACAGCGGTAACCCGGAGCTGGCCGCCGAGGCATTCAATCGTCTCCGCGAACTGCTGGCAGAGACTGAGGATGCCGGCGAGCTGCGCAGCCGCCTGGAGGATTCCGCGAAGGCGGATTGAGACCCCTCAGGCGTGACGTTCAGTCGTTGCGCTTGTCGTGCTCGATGAGCGCATATGCCGAGTGATTGTGGATCGACTCGAAGTTCTCTGATTCGACCACATAGGAGAGCACCCGGTCATCCTCATTGAGGCGTTGAGCCACATCCCGGACCATGTCCTCGACAAACTTCGGATTGTCGTACGCACGTTCGGTGACATATTTCTCGTCCGGGCGCTTGAGCAGGCCGTAGAGCTCGCATGATGCCTCTTTCTCCACCAGTTCGATCAGTTCCTCGATCCACATGAATCCCTGGGTACGGGCGGTCACGGTGACATGCGAGCGCTGGTTATGGGCGCCGTAATCCGAGATCGACTTGGAGCAGGGGCACAGGCTGGTTACAGGCACCACGACCTTGATGAACATTTCCGGCTGGCCGTCCTTCACCTCGCCGATCAGGGTGACCTCGTAGTCCAGCAGACTGGCCACACCGGAAACGGGGGCGACCTTGTTGATGAAATAGGGGAAGGTCATCTCGATGTGGCCGGCCTCGGACTCCAGGCGCTCGGCCATCTCGGTCAGCATCTCCTTGAAGGATTCCACCGAGATTTCCCGCTCGTGCTTGTTGAGGATCTCCACGAAGCGGGACATGTGCGTGCCCTTGAAGTTATGGGGGAGGTACACGTACATGTTGAAGTTGGCGATGGTGTGCTGCTCTCCCTCGCTGCGGTCCTTAACGCGGACAGGGTGGCGGATATCCTTGATCCCGACCTTGTTGATGGCGATGTGACGGGTGTCGGCGCTCGCCTGGACATCTTCGATCTCGGGGCTTTTCGTGCTGGAGGTGATTGCAGTCATGATATTCGCACCGCGGCATCTGGCCGCGCATCTATTAAAAGTTGAGTGAATTGCTCGGGATTTTACGGGCCTACCCGCAACGGAAGCAAGTTGGCATGGCCCGAAACAGTTTTACCGCCGCCATGATCAACGGTCGCGCACGATGATGTAACGGGCAATTTCACGCAGTGGCTCCGCCTTTTCATCAAAGTCCTGCAGGCTGTCGATGGCCGACTGGATGAGTTCGCGGGCCTTCTCCCTGGCTTCGCCCAGACCGAGCAGTGCCGGGTAGGTCGGTTTGTCCGCCACCGCGTCCTTGCCCTGGGTTTTGCCGATGATATCGGGGTCGCCGACCACGTCCAGGATGTCGTCCTGAACCTGGAAGGCCAGGCCGATGGCCTTGGCGTAGTGCTCGAGCTGCCGGACCTGCTGTGTCCCGGCCCCAGCGGCCACCAGTGCGCCCAGGCGTATGCTGGCAAGGATCAGGGCGCCGGTCTTGTGGACGTGGATGCTCTCCAGTTGTGCGAGGTCGATCTCGCGGCCGATCGCCTCCAGATCCAGCGCCTGGCCGCCGACCATGCCACGGGACCCGCTGGCGACGGCCAGGGCGTCGATCATGGCCAGGCGGGTCTGGGCGTCAGCCGGCGTCGAGTCGTCGCGGCACAGGACCTGAAAGGCGAGGGTCTGCAGGGCGTCACCGGCAAGCACTGCGGTGGCTTCGCCGAAGGCCATGTGGGTGGTGGGGCGGCCACGTCGCAACTCGTCGTCGTCCATCGCCGGCAGGTCATCATGGATCAGCGAATAGGCGTGGATCAGTTCCACCGCGCAGGCTGGGGCGTCGAGCTGGTCCGGGGGAACACCCAGCGCCTGTCCGGCGGCATACACCAGTACCGGGCGAATGCGCTTGCCGTCGCCGAGAACGGCGTAGCGCATCGCGGCATGCAGTGACTGGGGCATGATGTCGGCATCGGGCAGGCGCTCGCCCAGGGCCAGTTCCACCCGCTCCCTGCATGTGTCCAGGTAATTCCCGAGGGAAAAGTCAGTCGCCACTGTCGAAGGGCTCCGGATCGGCATCCGGGTTGCTGCTGGTGAGGATCTCGACCTTCTGCTCCGCTGCCTTGAGGGCGGATTCGCAGAGGCGGGAGAGGGCGACGCCGCGTTCGTAGGATTCCAGCGATTGCTCCAGGCTGAGATCGCCCTGTTCCATGCTCTCCACCAGGGTCTCGAGCTGGCTCAGTGCATCTTCGAATGAAATTTTCTCGTCGGTGTTCTCGGCCATCTCTAGATTCTTCCCGCGGGGCGCGCCTACCCTAACCCAGCTTGCAGCTGCCCGCAAACGGCCTTCGGCTGTGCGCGGAACCCACTGCCATTGTACACTCGTCGGTTGTCCAACACTGGGATCCGCCACTGATGAAACTGACCATCCGCACACTGCTGTGGGCCATCCTGCTCGTCCTCTCGATCCCGGCGATCAGTGCCGAGGAGACCACGCCCCTGGGTGGGATCCTGGGCGACGAAGGGGACGAATTCGAATACGACAGCAGTGGCGACAAGCCCTGGCGGGAGGTGGCCACGCAACGGATCCCGCCGTTGCCGTTGGATGCGCAGCTGATGCCCGTGCCCATCGACAGCTTGCCGCCCGCCCTGACCCTCTATCTCGACCGACAGGGCCCGGTGCTGACGTCGCAGGACCGTATCCTGCGATTCTGGGTGGTGATCAAATCCTCCTCCGGCGCCTTCAACGCCACCTACGAGGGGCTGCGCTGTGATACCCGCCAGTTCAAGGTCTACGCCTATGGCCGCCGCCATGCCTCACCCTCCGTGCGGCCGGCGCCGAAGCCGGTCTGGCGTGATATCGGCGCGCTGCCGGGCGATCATTTCCGGCGTGAACTGGCTGGTGACTACCTGTGTGACGGCCCGACGCCCCGCGAACCCGATGAGATCGTCCAGCTTATCAAGCAGCCCGATCTCATCAATTCCAGCAACGACCTTTCCGACGACTGATATGAGCAGTAATTACGATGCCTCGGCAATCGAGGTCCTCAGCGGACTGGAGCCGGTGCGCAAGCGCCCCGGTATGTACACCGATACCAGTCGCCCGAATCACCTGGCGCAGGAGGTCCTCGACAACAGCGTCGACGAGGCCATCGCCGGTCACGCGAAAAAGATCGAGGTGGTCCTCTATCGGGACGGCTCGCTGGCAGTAGCCGACGACGGACGGGGTATGCCGGTGGATATCCATCCGGAGCAGGGCATCCCCGGTGTCGAGGTGATCCTCACCAAGCTGCATGCGGGCGGCAAGTTTTCCAACAAGAACTACCAGTTCTCCGGTGGTCTGCACGGCGTCGGTGTGTCGGTGGTCAATGCCCTGTCCAGGCATCTGGAGGTGTGGGTCAAGCGTGACGGCAAGGAATACAACATTGCCTTCGCCAATGGTGAGAAGATCTCCGAACTGGAGGTCATCGGCAAGGTGGGCAAGGCCAATACCGGTACCCGGGTGCGCTTCTGGCCGGACCCCCAGTTCTTCGATTCGCCGAAATTCAGCCTTCGCCAGTTACGCCACGTACTGCGGGCCAAGGCGGTGCTCTGCCCCGGGTTGCACATCCGCTTTACCGATGAGGCCAGCGGTGAGACCGATGAGTGGCACTACGAGGACGGCCTTCGCGATTACCTGCTGGAGGCGCTGAGCGGCTGTGTACTGTTGCCGGAGGAACCCTTCGTCGGCGCCATGGCGGCCAACACAGAGGCAGCCGACTGGGCGGTGGTGTGGCTGCCCGAGGGAGGGGAGGCGGTCACCGAGTCCTACGTGAACCTGATTCCCACGGCCCAGGGCGGTACCCATGTCAATGGCCTGCGAACCGGCCTCACCGACGCGGTGCGGGAATTCTGCGAGTTCCGCAACCTGCTGCCGCGTGGCGTCAAGCTGACCCCGGACGATGTCTGGAGCAATGTCAGCTATGTCCTGTCTGTAAAACTGGCGGACCCCCAGTTCTCGGGACAGACCAAGGAACGGCTGTCATCCCGCGAATGCGCCGCTTTCGTCTCCGGCGTTGTGAAGGACGCCTTCAGCCTGTGGCTCAATCAGCACACCGATGCGGGCGAGCGGATCGCGGAACTCGCTATCAGCGCCGCCCACGCCCGTCAGCGGGCCGGGCGCAAGGTGGTGCGCAAGAAGGTCACCCAGGGTCCGGCGCTGCCGGGCAAACTCGCCGACTGCATCTCGGACGATGCCTCGCGCACCGAGCTGTTCCTGGTGGAGGGCGACTCCGCCGGGGGCTCCGCCAAGCAGGCGCGGGACAAGAACTTCCAGGCCATCATGCCGCTGCGCGGCAAAATCCTGAACACCTGGGAGGTCGACCCGGCGGAGGTACTGGCCTCGCAGGAGGTGCACGACATCGCAGTGGCCATCGGCGTCGAGCCGGGTAGCGACGACCTTTCCAGGCTGCGCTTCGGCAAGATCTGCATCCTCGCCGATGCGGACTCGGACGGGCTGCACATCGCGACCCTCTTGTGCGCGCTTTTCGTGCGCCATTTTCCCAGGCTGGTCAAGGAGGGGCACGTCTATGTCGCCATGCCGCCGCTATTCCGGATCGATGTCGGCAAGCAGGTGTTCTATGCCCTCGATGAGCATGAGAAACAGGGCGTGCTCGACCGCATCGCGGCAGAGAAGCTGAAGGGCAAGGTCAGTATCCAGCGCTTCAAGGGTTTGGGCGAGATGAATCCTCCGCAGTTACGTGAGACGACCATCCATCCCGATACCCGGCGCCTGGTGCAGCTTGCCATCGAGCCAGGCGACGACACCAACCAGGTGCTGGACATGCTGCTGGCGAAGAAGCGGGCCTCTGATCGGCGGCACTGGTTGCAGGACAAGGGTGATCTGGCTGAGGTGTGAGGCGCCGGTGCCGTGTTCTTCGGGGGAGGTCAGGCATCCGGTCCCCGGGCATCGGGTGGAGGCACAGGGTTGGTGTATAATCAAATGCTAATGTACCGAGTGGGAAGTAAGATGAGATTGAAACCACAAGCTCTTTTGTTCACGCTGCTTGCCGCACTGATGACCGGGCCAGCGGTGGCTGGACCGGATGGCGAGGCACTCTATCAATCCCAGTGCGCAGGTTGTCATCAGACGGAAGGCAAGGGGGGTATCGGCTTGCCGCTGACGCCGGAGATTCTCGGCGAGGTATCGGATGACTATCTCTTCCGTACCATCCGCGCCGGGCGTCCCGGGCGGATCATGCCGGCCTTCGAGGAACTCAGTGACGCCCAGGTCTCGGCCATCGTCCGTTATCTTCGCGAGCGCTCTGGGAAGCCGGCAAAGCAGTTTGCGCGCACACCCATCAAGGGCGATCCCGCATCGGGCAAGACCCTGTTCAAGCAGCATTGTGCAGCCTGCCACAACGAGGATGGCAGCGGCACCGGCCTGGGGACGGGGGTGACCCTCTCACGCGGGCGTTCCTTCCTGATCATGCCGGCAGCGATCGGGAATCCGGGATTCCTCGCGGCGGCCCCTGACGAGATGATCAGGTACACCATCCTGCATGGCAGAAAAAACACCGAGATGCCTTCGTTCAAGGGCGCACTCAGTGAGCAGCAGGTCGACGACATCGTCGCCTATGTCCGTACGCTGGAACGGCCGGAAGCGGTGGCTGCAACGACTGGCGAGTCAGAGATCGTCGAACCGTCTTTTGTGATCGAGTCGCCATATGACCTGCCAACCACGGTGAAGCGCATCAAGGAGACCCTCAAGGGTTACAACTTCCGCTCATTCCCGGATCGTTTTCTCGAGCAGGGCCTGACCGAAGGCATGGTCCCCTATAAGGAAGAAGAGGTGGCACTGCGCTTCTGCAATTTCAACGAACTCTACAAGCTGCTGCGCATCGAGCCGAGACTTGGTGCAGTGTTGCCCTGCCGTATCTCGGTCATCAAGCACGAGGGCAAGGTGCTGATCATTGCTGCAAACATGGAGTTCATTGCCGCTCGCTTCAACAATGACCAGCTCAAGGCATGGGCAGCGGAGATGGATGAGGTAATCAGCGAGATCCTGGACGAGGTGACCCTATGAAACGTCAATTTGGCAAGGTTCTTCTCATTCCCCTGTTGCTGTTACTGCATGTCTCGGCACAGGCCAACGGCCTCCTGATGGTTCGTAGCACCTTGGCCTTCCCGGAGGCGGTGGAGGCCCTGAAGAAGAGTATTGCGGACTATGGCTACAAGGTGGCCCATGTGCAGACCTGCGACAGCGGGATGGACAAGTTCGGCTACAAGTCCGATTACTACCAGGTGATCTTCTTCGGCAAGCTCGACGAGGTGCGTAACGTCGCCCTCAACTATCCGGACATGATCCCGTTCATCCCGCTGAAGATCGCAATCTTCGCCGAGAACGATGAGACCGTGCTGGTCGCTCTGGACCCCTTGTCGCTGGCGACAAAGAACCGTCCTGAACTGCTGATCCAGCTCAAGCGCTGGCACAGTGATCTGCAGGCGATCATGCGGGAGATGGGCGAGGGGGTTTAATCAGCAGTCGGCAGTATTACCCGGATGCATCGAAGTCTTTCGGCTCGATGACAACGGGTCTTCTGCAAACTGCAGGCAGATGGGCCAGCAGGCGGGCAGCCAGGCGAAGTTGCCCACCAACGCGCCTGAACCTGAATTTAATGGCTTGCAAGTGGTTCAAAGGCTTGGGTCGTGGGTGGTGTGCCGGGGTCGTCGTTGTACTGGTCTGAAGGCGTTCGCTGATACCGTAAATGCGGCAGTGATCGGCCTGGATTGCAGCTGCGGGTTCCAGCTGATAGGCGCGTAGTTCATAAGCCGAATACAGAAAGGCATCCGCCAGTGCGGCCCCCTTCCGCTCGAAACGTTCGAGCAGTTTTTTCGCCCCTGCGGGCCAGAGGACATAGGCGGCAGCCCCGGTGCGATCCTGGTAGAGTCTGAGAAGATGAGCCGTCGCATCCAACGGCAGATGTCGCCTGCCGACATGTTTTTTGCGCCCGCGAATTTCCAGGGTCACCAGGTCCAGCCCCTGTCGGAGCGACAACTCATCGAGTATCTGCGGCAGTCTGGTCGATAAGACGGCATCATCTTCCAGTATCAATGCCGGAGAATGCTTCTCGACCACGTCCTGCCAGGCCCGTTTGTGGCTGAGGAAGCATGCTAGTTCCGTCCGGCGCAGTGGCCGTTCCCAGTCAAATGCCAGCTGGTGGAAAGTCCCATCACTGATGTCTGTGTCGGCAATGCCCTCGATGCGATGCAGGTCCAGTCCCAAGGTCCTCGCCTGTTCTTTTTGGAAATCGAATCGATCCTTGGCGCTTTTCAGATTGAGCAGCAGGACGCGCAAATTTGTCACCGATGTGGGCCGTTCAGGTGGGAGAGGTCATGCAGTTATCACGGCAGCTATATTATCATGTGCGAATGATCGCCCCTACGCTGTTGCAATCGAGCAGGTTGTCCCAGGGGATAATAGATGCCGCACTGAGAAGGAAACATCCGTGATGGAAAAAGCCCCTGACTACTTCCGTCACCAACGTGCGGAGATGGTTCCGGTCTTGCCCGATCACTATCAGCGCGTGCTGGAGATTGGTTGTGGCGAAGGCGCATTTCGTCAGTTGCTGGGTGATGTGGACGAGTACTGGGGTATCGAGCCGGACGCCCGGGCGGCCGATCTGGCACGGCAGAAGATGGACAAGGTATTGGTGGGTACCTATGACGAGTGCGCCGACAAACTGCCCGATGGTTATTTCGATCTGATCATCTGCAACGATGTCATCGAGCACATGCTGGATCATGATCGCTTTCTCCAGGAGATAAAGGCCAAGCTGTCAGACGATGGCCATCTGGTGGCCTCGATACCCAATGTGCGCTATCTGGATGTCCTGCTCGGCTTGCTGCTGAAGCGGGACTGGAAGTACCGGGATTATGGCGTTCTCGACCGTACCCATCTGCGTTTTTTTACCAAAAAGAGTCTGTTGCGGTCGGTGCGAGAGAATGGCTACCAGGTCGATCTCATCAAGGGAATCAATTCGGTCTGGGACAACCACAGCCTGGGAACCAAGATCGTCAGGGCCGTCTTCTATACGCCGATCATCCTGATTCTTGGTCTTGATGTGCAGTTTCTGCAGTTTGCGATCCGCATTCGCAAGCCCTAAGCCGAAGACTTTCCACTCTGCCCGGTTTCTTGCTTGAGGTCCTGGCAAAAGCGTTCAATACCGTTCAGCCTTGCCCGATAACGGTCGACCTTTGCGGACCTTCCCAACAGACGGTACAGCCCTATCTTGAAGCGGTATTTTCTCCGCAGGTTGGAGGCAAAGCGCACCGCGGCCGGTCTTCCCCGGTACTTGTCCTCGATGAGGCAGCGGGACAGTGCCATGTGAAATTCCTTGAAGGCGTTGATGTCCGCCTCGCCACTCGATGACCCACCCCAGATGTGTCTGGCTTGCGTCGTGGTGGTGTAGAGGATCTTGCTGCCCGTATCCTTCACCCGCTGGCAGAGATCATCATCTTCGTAAAAGAGGAACAGGCGTGGATCGAACAATCCGATGGTTCTGAGAATCTTCATGTTCAGCAACCAGACGGCGGCGATGACGAAGTCCACCTCCTGAACTTCACGGGTTATCTTCGGACGGGAGGAAATCCTTTTCTTCTGCTCCAGCACGGCATGCCGGTGGCTGTCGTGTCGTTTCCCGTCATCACCAACCAGTGCAGGTGCGATGATGGCGGCATCGGGGTTTACCTTTGCTATGGAGAGGAGGGTGTCTAGTGTGCCCCTCTCCATCTGTGCATCCGGGTTGAGCAGGAGTGCATAGTCCGTGGTGCATTTCTCGAGTGCAATATTGTTCCCGGCGCCATAACCAATGTTTTTTTTATTTTCTATGAGTTCGACCGTCGGGAAATCCTCGCGGACCAACCTGCAGGTCTCATCCGTGCTGGCGTTGTCGACCACCACGTAGTCTGCGACCCTCGGGTGTTCCACGATGGATTGGATTGCGTCACGAATGACTCCGGCACTGTTATAGGTGACGGTAATGACGGTGACGTCAGCGGTTGAACTGTCAGGGGTGTTCATTGTGAGGTGAGTCGGGTCCCGGGTGAGGCAGTGCGTGACTCGAAATAATGCATCATGCCCGTCCAGCCGGTGCGGTATTTCGGTGGCTTTTCATATTCAAAGAAAATTCAGATATTTATCTTGGGTCGTCAAGTAATCGGTACAACCGTTTCACTATTGATCCGACAAACCGCCTGTTGCCGATAGAGGTCCTGATCCGACTGCAGGAAATATAGAGTGTTGCACAGGTGGTCTGTATCCATCGGGAGCGGAATGCCCTGCGGTACTTGTTGATGAATCTTCTCTTCGTCGCATCAAAACCGGTGACTGCACTGGAAGCGTTTTTCTTCAGATCCTTCATTGCTTCACCACCGATATGTCGCAGGTGGAAATCAACTGCGTAGGAACGATAACCCAGGATGTCGGCTATCAGGCACAGATCGGTCCCATATAAGTGGAAGCCGCCGATGTCCCGTGACAACGACAGATTCGATGATGCTTTGACCAGCAGGAAGTTCTCGTCCAGACTTCTAGTGCGTACCGGGAAGCGCCCCACACGTGCATTCTCACCATGGAAGGGGTCGGTTATTCGAATTGCCAGCTTCCCCGGCTCTGCTCCACCGGCATTACCCAGGACGGCCCAATGCTCATCCAGGTCGTTCATCTCCTCGATGATCTCTCTCAGGCGGGAAATGCCATCATCATGAAGTAACAGGTCCTGATGGCAGAGGATTACATATCTCCCCCGTGCAGTCCGCAGGAAGAGGTTGAGTCCTTCATAGGCATCGAGCTGATTGCTTTTTGTGTTGTCCTGATAGAGGAATTCGCAGTGTTCAGTGACAAATCCGGCGTCAAGGTAGGAATTCACCATGTCTGCATATTGCTGATGTTCCGTCACCAGGGTGCAGATTGAAAACTCCGGACTATCAGGAGGAGTGATAGTGGCAACATCAACGGCAATATCTTTCAACATGCATTCTCAATTTTTTGCAAATAGACCGTCATTCAGGGCAATGGGCCTTGATCTTTATTTGCTTCATGAACAGATGACGCCGTCCACCGGCCAGTGCTATGCGAACCCTGTCCCATGTGGTGAAGGGCTTGATCGGTTCGACGCTGTCCACGATAAAATCTGCGCCCTCTACAAGTTCACGGTAGGTTTTTGGAGTGAACCAGCGGAGGTGCGTTCGATCCATGATTCCTGAGTCTTCCAGCCGCCAGTCCCCACGAAACAGCATCCCGATCAGTCGGTAATGACTGACGTTTGGAGAGCTGCAGAAAAGTAGTGCCCCAGGTTTCAATAAGGGGCGTAGTCTTCTCAGCACATGCCAGGGGTCGGCAAAATGCTCGAGGACCTCACTCATGATGAGTACATCGAAACTATTGTTTGGCCAGGGGAGATTTATCGATTCGATGTCACCGACGATGACCTCGGTCAGCCTTGTCCTGGCTTGTTCTGCTGCAGACTCATCCATCTCGACAGCGACATAGCGGCCACATTTCCCCCTGGCCAGGGCGAGCTCACCTGTATATCCGGCGGCGCAGCCTATTTCTAGGACGGAGGCATTGGGGTTATCTGGCAATTCAGAGACAAAATAATCATGGGAGCCGGCAAAATAGTCATCACCTTTTTCGCTGTATGCTGCCGAGCCGGCGCTTGACTGTGGAGTGTCACTGGTCTTTCGGGTCAGGTCATTCATGACCCACATTGTATCTGATAGAACCTGTATCGGAGATATGTCTGCAGGCATTGCGCAATGATCAATGACCATGCGAAGACTGATCCAATCACGCTGCGCAGTGTACAATCCAGCTGTTTTCGTCATCTGCATTGAGAAGGCTCGCCACACCCATGGACCCCACCCAGGACTACACCGCCGAAGGCATCGAACGCCTACCCCTGAAAGAATTCACCGAGAAGGCGTACCTGGACTACTCCATGTACGTCATCCTCGACCGGGCTCTGCCGCACATCGGCGACGGCCTGAAGCCGGTACAGCGGCGCATCGTCTACGCCATGTCCGAGCTGGGCCTGTCGGCGGCCTCCAAGCACAAGAAGTCGGCCCGCACCGTGGGCGATGTGCTGGGCAAGTTCCACCCCCACGGCGACTCGGCGTGTTACGAGGCCATGGTGCTGATGGCCCAGGACTTCTCCTACCGCTACCCGCTGGTGGACGGCCAGGGTAACTGGGGCTCGCCCGACGACCCCAAGTCTTTTGCCGCGATGCGTTACACCGAGGCCCGTCTGACACCCTACGCCCAGGTGCTGCTGTCCGAGCTGGGGCAGGGCACGGTGGAGTGGGCGCCCAACTTCGATGGCACTCTGAAAGAGCCCGTGCTGCTGCCGGCACGCCTGCCCAATGTGCTGCTCAACGGTGTCACCGGCATCGCAGTGGGCATGTCCACCGACATACCGCCGCACAACCTCCGCGAAGTCGCCAGTGCCTGCATCCGCCTGATCGACGAGCCCAAGGCCACGGTGGCCGATCTGCTGGAACACGTGCAGGGGCCGGATTATCCGACGGAGGCCGAGATCATCACCCCCCGGGAGGATTTGCGGAAGCTGTACGAGACCGGGAACGGCTCGGTGCGGATGCGCGCAGTGTGGGAGAAGGAGGACGATGCCATCGTCGTCACAGCGCTGCCGCACCAGGTCTCCGGCTCCAAGATACTGGAGCAGATCGCGGCACAGATGCAGGCCAAGAAGCTGCCCTGGGTCGAAGACCTGCGCGACGAATCGGACCACGAGACGCCGATCCGTCTGGTGATCGTGCCGCGCTCCAACCGGGTGGATGTGGACCGGGTGATGTCTCACCTGTTCGCCACCACCGACCTGGAGCGGACCTACCGTGCCAATTTCAATGTCATCGGCCTGTCCGGGCGCCCCGGCGTGCGTGACCTGCGCGAGATGCTCAAGGAATGGCTGGCATTCCGTTTCGAGACCGTGCGGCGCCGCCTGCAGTTCCGGCTCGACAAGGTGCGCGATCGGCTGCACCTGCTGGACGGTCTGCTGATCGCCTTCCTCAACCTCGACGAGGTGATTCGCATCATCCGCAGCGAGGACGAGCCCCGGCCGGTGCTGATGCAGCGCTTTGGCCTC
Organism: Chromatiales bacterium; assembly: GCA_024762485.1. Taxonomy (GTDB): domain Bacteria; phylum Pseudomonadota; class Gammaproteobacteria; order Chromatiales; family Chromatiaceae; genus JANTHH01. The sequence continues at coordinate 1,143 of JANTHH010000051.1, read as the reverse complement.
AGCGAGCTCCAGGCCGATTACATCCTCGACACCAAGCTGCGCCAGCTGGCGCGGCTGGAAGAGATGAAGATCCGCGCCGAGCAGACCGGGCTCGACAAGGAGCGCATCGACCTGGAGAAGACCCTCGGTTCAAAGGCACGGATGAAGACCCTGATCCGCAAGGAAATCATCGCCGATGCCGAGAAATATGGCGACGCCCGCCGCTCGCCCATTGTCGAGCGTGAGGCAGCCAGTGCCTTGGACGAATCCGAGCTTACCCCCAGCGAGCCCATCACCGTGGTGCTGTCTGAGAAGGGCTGGGCGCGTGCCGCCAAGGGCCACGAGATCGATCCGCGCAGTCTCAGCTACAAGGCCGGTGACAGCTTCCAGGCCGCGGTTCGCCTGCGCAGCAATCAGCCGGTGATCTTCCTCGACAGCACCGGGCGCAGCTATTCACTGCCCAGCCACACGTTGCCGTCAGCCCGTGGTCAGGGCGAGCCGCTGACCGGGCGTTTCAACCCGCCTGCGGGCGCCACCTTCGTGGCCGCGCTCGGTGGCGATGCGGACCGGCTGTGGCTGCTCGCCTCGGATGCCGGCTATGGCTTCCTCGCCCACGCCCGTGATCTGCTGGCCAACAAGAAGGGCGGCAAGGCGGTGCTGACATTGCCCAAGGGAGGACGGGTGCTGCCACCCTGCCCGGTGACCGATCTGGCCACGGATCGTATCGTCGCGGTGACCAACAGCGGCCGCCTGCTGGTCATACCCGCCAGCGACCTGCCGCAGATGACGCGCGGCAAGGGCAACAAGATTCTGGGCATCCCCGGCAAGCGGGTGGAGGCACGGGAGGAATATCTGGTGGCCATCGCCTGTGTCCCCGAGGGTGGGAAGGTCAAGGTGCTCTCAGGCAAGCGTCACCTGCTGCTCAAGGCCGCGGACCTGAACGCCTACGAGGGCGAACGCGGACGTCGTGGCAACCTGCTGCCGCGCGGCCTGCAGAAGGTCGACGGCATCGAAGTCGAGGCCTGATGGGTTTCACCGGCAGCCAGGTCGGCCGTGGCCTGAATATCCGGCCGCGGGACTGGCTCATCGGGCTGGCCCTGCTTGCCGGCCTGATCGTCTGGGTGCAGTACCAGGTGGGCTGGCAGTCGCTGCTCGCGCCCTGGC
>JANTHH010000050.1 GCA_024762485.1 Chromatiales bacterium | reverse complement strand
GTGACCGGCCTCGCCGGTGGTGGTGCCCTGCTGGGCCTGGGAATGAAACCCGTGGCCGGCCTGGCCGAGACCCTGGCGCCGCGGCTGGGTCCGCAGACCCTGCGCGGCTCCCGCTTCGATCTGACCTACAACCCGACTCCGGTCAACTTCACCGGCAAGGACCGAATCGCCACGGCCATCAACGGCTCCGTGCCGGCACCGGTGCTGCGCTGGAAGGAGGGTGACACCGTCACCCTTAACGTCACCAACAACCTGGCTGAAGACACCTCCATCCACTGGCACGGCATCATCCTGCCGGAAAAGATGGATGGCGTGCCCGGCATCAGCTACGCCGGTATCAAGCCGGGCGAGACCTTCAACTACCGCTTTCCGGTTACCCAGAGTGGCACCTACTGGTACCACAGCCATTCCGGTTTCCAGGAACAGACCGGCGCCTACGGTGCCATCATCATCGATCCCATCGAGCCTGAGCCCTTCAGTTATGACCGCGACTACGTGGTGATGCTGTCTGACTGGAGTGACGAGGACCCGAACGATATCTATGCCAAGCTGAAGAAGCTGTCGCACTACTACAACTTCCGCGAGCGCACCGTAGGCCAGATGATCGATGGCATCAAGGAAAAGGGTCTTGAGGGCTACATCAACGAGCGCAGCATGTGGAACCAGATGCGCATGTCGGACACCGACATCTCCGATGTCACCGGCTATACCTATACCTTCCTGATGAACGGGGTGACGCCGGCAGACGGCTGGCTGGGTCTGTTCAAGCGTGGCGAGAAGGTGCGGCTGCGCTTCATCAACGGTTCGGCCATGACCTTCTTCGATGTCTGCATCCCGGGATTGAAGATGACCGTGGTGGCCGCGGACGGCCAGTACATCGAGCCGGTCAGCATCGACGAGTTCCGCATCGGTGTGGCCGAGACCTACGACGTCATCGTCGAGCCGAAGGACGACCGCGCCTACACCGTGTTCGCACAGGCCATCGATCGCTCGGGTTATGCCCGCGGCACCCTTACACCTGATCCTGCACTGACCGCCGAGGTGCCAGCGATGGACCCCGCGCCGGTATTGACCCACGGCGACATGGGCATGGGCATGATGCACATGAACCACGGTGGTGGTGACATGTCGGGCATGGACCACAGCAAGATGGGCGGTGGCGGTATGTCGGGCATGGACCACAGCCAGATGGGTGGCTCCGGTGATATGGCCGGGATGGACCACAGCAAGATGGGTGGCGCCGGCGGCATGGCCGGCATGGACCACAGCCAGATGAGCGGCTCCGGCGGCATGGCCGGGATGGATCACAGCACGCACAACATGTCCGGCATGTCTCACGGCATGGGCAGCATGGGTGGCGGCAAACCGATGATGGGCACCGGCAAGGCCGGTCACGGCAGCGCGCGTCCCATCGTCCACGCCGCCACCGAGTACGGTCCCCATGTCGACATGCGTGCCGACGGCGCCCAGTACCGGCTCGACGACCCGGGTGTCGGCCTGCGCAACAACGGCCGCCGGGTACTGACCTATGCCGATCTGCGCAATCTCAATCCCACGCCGGATCCCCGCGAGCCAGGCCGCGAGATCGATCTGCATCTCACCGGCAACATGAGCCGCTACATGTGGTCGATCAACGGCATCAAATACGCCGATGCCGAACCCCTGCGCTTCAATTACGGCGAGCGCCTGCGCATCAACTTCGTCAACGACACCATGATGAACCACCCGATGCACCTGCACGGCATGTGGAGCGACCTGGAGACCGGTGACGGCAAGCACATCCCGCGCAAGCACACGGTGATCGTGCAGCCGGGCGCCAGGATCAGTTACCTGGTCACCGCCGATGCACGCGGCAGCTGGGCGTACCACTGCCACCTGATCTACCACATGCTCGGCATGTTCCGGAAAGTCGTGGTGAGTTGAGGAGATGAAACCCATGAAAAAGTATCTGTTACCCCTCTTGATGGCAGTCGTCTGGAACCCGGCCCACGCGGGTGGTCGCGACGATCCGTTGCTCACCATGGTGAAGATCGACCAGCTCGAGCTGCGCGAGGCCGATGGTGCCAATCCCTGGGTGCTGGAGGCCGATGCCTGGATCGGCCATGACCTGAACAAGGCCTGGTTCAAGGTCGATGCCGAGTACGTGGACGGCGAGATGGAGGAGGCCGAACTGCAGGCGCTCTACAGCCGTGCCATCGCACCCTACTGGGACGTCCAGGTCGGCTGGCGTCACGACTTCAAGCCAACACCGGAGCGCGACTGGCTGGCCGTGGCCTTCAAGGGACTCGCACCCTATTTCTTCGAGGTCGACGCCTCGGCCTTCGTCGGTGAATCCGGTCAGCTCGCAGCCCGTCTGCAGGCCGAGTACGAGTTCATGTTCACCCAGCGTCTGGTGCTCTCGCCCGAGGCCGAGGTCAATCTCTACAGCAAGGATGATCCCGAACACGGGACCGGCTCCGGTCTTTCCGATCTGCAGGCGGGCCTGCGCCTGCGCTACGAGATCCGGCGCGAGTTTGCCCCCTATGTGGGCGTCAACTGGGTCAAGTTGTTCGGTGACACCGCGGACTTTGCGCGAGACGAAGGGGCCTCGACCAGCGATGTGCAGTGGGTCGCCGGCGTGCGTGCCTGGTTCTGATGCCCTGGTCCTGATGCCGGGCGCATCTGCACGATTCAACGGGCCAGGGATGGCCATACAAACAATCTTTCAGAGAAACACACATGAAATCACGAAACACCATCCTCACCGCCTCGCTGATCGCGTTACTCGGCAGCTGGGGTGTTGCCACTGCCGGTGGTGATCACGAGGGCCACCATGAAGACATGAAGATGCCGGATGGCGAACCAATGAAGATGTCCGGCGAACATGGCTCTCATATGCACAGTGCCTGGGTTGCGCCGCCCGCGGCCTATGCGGACAAGCGCTGGAACGGCTGGGATGACAGCGCTGCCGCTGCGCGCGGCAAGATGCTGTACGAGCAGCAATGTGCGTCCTGCCACGGCGTGGGTGGCAGGGGTGACGGGCCGGCAGGTGCCGGGCTCGCTCACAAGCCGGCTGACCTGACCAATCATTTTCACACCGCGCCGGGTGCGGGGGATGCCTACCTGTTCTGGCGCATCAGCGAGGGCGGCACGGCGGAACCCTTCCGCTCCCAGCAGTCGGTCATGCCGCCCTTCAAGGCGAGCCTGGATGAGTCGCAACGCTGGGATGTGCTGACCTATGTCCATCAGCAGTTCCACGGCGGTTTTCCCACGCATGCCCAGCAAAATCAGGCGGCGATGGCGGGACATCACGAGGAGGGTGACGCCCACCAACACTGACAAGGTCGCCCTCCCCGCCGTCAGAGGGAGGGCGGATTTATTGATCCGGTTATTTTTATTCAGTCAGGAGAGGTCGTCATGTACAGCTTTTCAATACAGGTTTCCGACAATTTCGAGCAGGCCATCGCACGCACCACCGAGGCACTCAAGGCCGAGGGCTTCGGGATACTGACCACCATCGACGTGGCCGCGACCCTGACAGCCAAGCTGGGTATCGAGCACGCCCCCTATGTGATCCTCGGTGCCTGCAACCCACCGCTGGCCCACCAGGCGCTGGAGGCCGACCCCGACATCGGCCTGCTGCTGCCCTGCAACGTGGTGGTGCGCGAGGAGGACGATGGCAAGGTCACCGTCGCCTTCATGGACCCGGTGGCCGTGCTTGGCCTGGTGGACGATGAAAAGGTGGCCCAACTCGCGGGCCAGGTGCGGGACAAGCTGATGCGGGTGCGTGATTCCCTCAGTGGTACCGGTTCGGCCTGATTCATACGGGATCAGGCTGGCAGAAAAAAACATTCGCAAAGGAGTATCGAAATGTTCAACCGACAGCATCTTCTGCTCACCATCGGCCTGCTGGCGACCGCTGTCAGTCAGGCCGCCCCGACCGTCTACATCCCGCTCGGCAGTGCCAACCGGGTCATCGCGGTGGACGCGGCGACCAGCCAGATCACCGCCAGCTACCCCGGCACCACCAACCCGCACGGCCTGGTGGCCACCCCCGATGGCGAATACCTGGTGGCAGGCAGCCTGAACGAGACGCCGCCCGCCAAGGGGCAACCGGCAGATGCCAATACCAGTCGTCTGTATCTGATCCATCCCGTTCATGGCCACGTCATGGCCGAGATACCGGTTGCCGGCTGGACCCATCACCAGGCCATCACCCCGGATGGCCGCTATGTGGTTTCCACCCATACCACGCGGGGATACATCACGGTGGTGGATCTACAGTCCAATCAGGTGGTGAAGACCATCAAGACCGGCCTGGCGCCCAACTACACGGTCATCAGTGCCGACGGCAAACGAGCGTACGTGAGCAACACCGGCAGCGGCAGCATCAGTGAGGTCGATCTTGCCGCCGACAAGGTCGTTCGTTCACTGCAGGCGGGCCCGGCACCGGAACACCTGGTGATGTCGGGTGACGGCAAGACCCTGTTTGTCGCCAATGGACGGGCGGGCAGGGTGTCCGCCGTAGGGATCAATAGCGGCAAGGTCGAACGCAGCTGGCAGGTGGCCGACAGCATCCATGGTCTGGATATCGGCGATGACGGCAAGACCCTGTTTGTCAGCAGTACCAGTGCCAACAAGCTGGCGGCTATCGACAGTCAGTCCGGTGTGCTGCGCGAGATCCCGCTCTCGCCTGGTCCCTATCACCTGAACACCATCACCGGCACCGGCAAGGTCTATGTGTCGAGCCGCCAGGCACCAAAGCTGTGGGTCATCGATCAGGCCACGCTGGCGGTGACGGGCGAGATAGCCCTGCCCGCAGGCGAGGGCCACCAGATGGCCATCGTGCCCTGAAGCCTGGGTGGCCGGGTGGCGGCGATTGCGAACAGATTGTTCATTCAATGTAGGAGAAGACAATGAAAAACCTCACGATCAGACGAACCCTGTTGGTTGCGGTATTGGTCGCGCCATTGAGTATCGGCAGTGCCAGCGCTGACAGCGGTGCGGGCGAGGCAGTGGAGAAGATGGAGCATCATTGGCAGGCCCTGATCACAGAGCCGGATGCCGCCAAGCGGCAGGCGATGATGATGGAACACGAAAAGATGATGGAGCAGGCACAGGGAATGATGATGCATCGCGACATGCATACGCCAGCCGAGCAGGCGGATCTGCAACACACCATCGAGATGCATCGCAGCATGATGGACATGATGCGCTAGCACCTTAGATTTCAGTTGAAAAAGGAGAATTCCATGAACAGTGATCGAAAAACAACCCGCATCCTGCTGCCGTTGCTGATGCTTGCCGGGCTTTCGCTGGCCAAGCCCGTACTGGCCTCGGATATCGATACCCATCAGGACTCTGAAAGCTATCGCGTGTATCTGGGTGTGGTCCCGGCCAGCCTGCTGAAGAAGCAGCCGCAACTGGTGGATGGCGACAAATCGCTGCATGGCGGGATCGGCAAGCGGGGATCGCAGCATCTCATGGTGGCGATATTCCGCAAATCCGATAACAGTCGGGTGAAGGATGCCACCGTCATCGCCGAGGTCGCGCCTGACAAATTACTCAAGCGTGACAAGCAGATCCGACCCATGGAAAAGATGGTCACAAGCGGTGCGGTGACCTACGGCAATTTCTTCCGCATCCCCAACTCGGGCGATTACGAGATCAAGGTCGACATCTATGAGCCGAATCGCAGCGGCGCCGAATCGGTGACATTCGAATACGAATTCCGTATCGAATAATCAGTGGCGCCGGGGCCGTGCACGGCTCCGGCGGGTGCAGTGTTATTGCATATGTAGCTTGAAGCATGAGGCGAAAAAAATGGCCCAGCATCAGCATGACAAAGTGACGACGGGGGCGGGGCAGTCTGACCTTGTCGATCCGGTGTGTGGCATGCAGGTCGATGCAGACACCCCGCACCGCCATGAATACAAGGGTGCCGAGTATCTGTTCTGCAGCGAGTCCTGCGAACACAAATTCGAGGCGGCACCCGAGGATTATCTGCACGGCAAGGATGAACCCGCAGTGGACGATTACTGCCCCGATGGCACCTGCGATATCGGCAGCGTTTTCTACACCTGCCCCATGCATCCCGAGATCCGCCAGCGCGGGCCGGGTACCTGTCCGAAGTGCGGCATGGCGCTGGAGCCGGTCGCGGAACCGGTGCCGACCATCCGCACCGAATATGTCTGCCCGATGCATCCCGAGGTGGTGCAGGACCACCCTGGCACATGCCCGAAGTGCGGCATGGCGCTGGAACCGAAGACGGTCGCCGCCGAGGAGAAGAACGAAGAACTCATCGACATGACCCGACGTTTCTGGGTCAGCACCGTGTTGTCCATCCCGGTGTTCCTGCTCGCCATGGTGGCCGACCTGGCGCCGTCCTGGTTGCCGCAGGGGCTTTCCATGCAGAGCGTGCAATGGATCGAGTTCGTGCTGGCGACACCGGTGGTGCTGTGGGGCGGCTGGCCCTTCTTTGTGCGTGGCTGGCAGTCGGTGGTGACCTGGAACCTCAACATGTTCACCCTGATCGGTCTCGGTGTCTCGGTCGCCTGGACCTACAGCGTGGTCGCGATGCTGTTCCCCGGTATCTTCCCCGCCACCATGCAGCACCCGGATGGCACGGTATCGGTGTATTTCGAGGCCGCGGCAGTGATCACCGCGCTGGTGCTGCTCGGTCAGGTGCTGGAGTTGCGCGCGCGCAGCAATACCAACGCGGCGATCAAGATGCTGCTGGGGCTGGCGCCGAACACTGCGCGTATCGTGCGCGAGGACGGCAAGGAAGAGGACGTGCCACTGGAGCAGGTGCAGCCGGGTGACCTGCTGCGGGTGCGCCCCGGCGACAAGATCCCGGTGGATGGCGTGGTGACCGAGGGCAGTTCGACGGTGGATGAGTCCATGGTCACCGGTGAGCCGATCCCGGTGCGCAAGAGCGAAGGTGACAAGGTGATCGGGGCCACGGTGAACGGCACCGGCAGTCTGCTGGTGCGCGCGGAGCGGGTGGGCAGCGATACCCTGCTGTCGCAGATCGTGCGCATGGTCAGCGAGGCGCAGCGCTCGCGGGCGCCGATCCAGAAGCTGGCCGACACGGTGTCTGCCTACTTCGTGCCCGCCGTGGTGCTGGTGGCGGTCATCGCCTTCTTTGCCTGGTGGCAACTTGGCCCCGAGCCACGCCTCGCCCACGCGGTGGTGAATGCGGTGGCGGTGCTGATCATTGCCTGCCCCTGTGCGCTGGGCCTCGCCACGCCCATGTCCATCATGGTGGGCACCGGCAAGGGCGCGACCGCCGGTGTGTTGATCAAGAATGCCGAGGCCCTGGAGATCATGGAAAAGGTCAACACCCTGGTGGTGGACAAGACCGGCACTTTGACCGAGGGCCGGCCACAACTGGTGTCGGTGATCGCCACGGGGGGCTTCGCCGAGGACGAGGTGCTGCGCCTGGCCGCCAGCCTCGAGCGTGCCAGCGAGCACCCGCTGGCGGAGGCCATCGTGCGCGGTGCCGAGTCGCGTGGGCTGGCACTGGTGCGGGTGGACGACTTTCAATCGGTGACCGGCAAGGGTGTCACCGGCACGGTCGAGGGCCATCCGCTGGCGTTGGGCAACCCCGCGTTGCTGCAGTCACTGGAGATGGACGTCACTGCCCTGTTGCCACAGGCCGAGGCCGGCCGGCTGGAAGGCCAGACCGTGATGTTCGTCGCCATAGATGGCCGGCCGGCGGGTCTGATCGGTGTCGCCGACCCGGTCAAGGCCTCCACCGCCGAGGCCATCCGTGACCTGCACGAAGAGGGTGTCGAGGTGGTGATGCTCACCGGAGACAACCGCACCACCGCCGAGGCCGTGGCCAGAACATTGGGTATCGACCGTGTCGAGGCCGAGGTGATGCCGGACCAGAAGGCTGCGGTGGTGAAGAAGCTGCAGGATGAGGGACGTATCGTCGCCATGGCCGGTGACGGCATCAACGATGCACCTGCGCTGGCCCAGGCCCATGTGGGCATTGCCATGGGCACCGGCACCGATGTGGCGATGGAGAGCGCCGGGGTGACCCTGGTCAAGGGCGATCTGCGGGGCATCGTGCGCGCCCGCCGCCTGAGCCGTGCGGTGATGCGCAACATCCGCCAGAACCTGTTCTTCGCCTTCGTCTACAACTCGCTGGGCGTGCCGGTGGCCGCCGGCGTGCTTTATCCCTTCTTCGGTCTGTTGCTCTCGCCCATGATTGCAGCGACAGCGATGAGCTTCAGTTCGGTATCGGTGATCAGCAACGCGCTGCGTCTGCGGCGCAGCAGGATCTAGGAGGTTCGCAATGTATGGTGAACATGACTTTTTTGGCTTTGGGTTCGGGTTTATGTGGATATTCTGGCTGCTGTTGATACTGGTGATCGTGTGGGCGGTAAAGTCGGGGATGTCTGCCGGCTCATCGGACAAGCAATCCGAGAAGTCTGCGCTACAGATCCTTGAGGAACGCTATGTGCGTGGCGAGATCGACAAGAACGAGTTCGAACAGAAGAAGCGCGACCTGACCGGCGGCTCGGGGGGCTGATCATGGCGTCGGCTGAAGGTGACTGGCAGGTCAGGCGGGTCATCCGTCTGCCGGGACTGGCGACTGCCGGCCAGGCCGCTGGCATGGAACAGCTGCTGCGCGATCAGCCCGGCGTGGTGACCGCGGTGGCCGTGCCGGGCAGGTCCAGGGTCGAGGTCGAGTATCTGATCACCCAGACGGATTATCAGTCGCTGCTGCAGTGCCTGCGTGAGGCAGGTTACCGTTTACCCGGCGACTGGTGGTCGCGGCTGCGTGCCGGCTGGTATCAGAACCTCGACCTGAACGGCCGCGATAACGCCCGGCAGTCACCCGCCGCCTGTTGCAACAAGCCGCCCCCCAGACCGCGGCGTTGATTGGCCGTTGCTCGCCATGAAGGTCATGCAGGCATGGCGTCTGCTGGGACTCGTGGTGGTGCTGTTGCTGCTCTGGCTGGGCTACCGGGCGCTCGATCAGGCGGCTGTCCTCGAGCAACTGGGCGACGTGCAGGCGATGCAGCAATGGCTGCTCGGCGTCGGCCGCTGGGGTCCGCTGCTGATCGTGGCGCTGATGGCCCTGGCCATCGTCATCAATCCCATCCCCAGTGCCCCCATCGCACTGGCGGCCGGTGCGGTCTACGGTCATGCCTGGGGCACACTGTATGTGGTGACGGGGGCGGAGATCGGCGCCCTGATCGCCTTCACCCTGGCCCGCCTACTGGGACAGGACCTGCTGCAACGCTGGCTGGGCGAGCGGGTCAGGTTGGGCTGGATCGGTTCCCAGAACGCCCTCACGGCACTCGTCTTCGTCTCGCGCCTGCTTCCCTTCGTCTCCTTCGACCTGGTCAGCTATGGCGCCGGGCTGACTGCGCTGCGTACCTGGCGTTTTGCCCTGGCGACCCTGCTGGGCCTGATCCCGATGAGCTTTCTGCTGGCCCACTTCGGCAGCGAGCTGGCGGCCAGCGAACTGGGCGCGGCGAGCATTACGGTGTTGTTGCTGGGCCTGCTGGTGTTGCTGCCGCTGGCGTTCCGGCTGCTGAGCGGTCCGGGTCGCACGCCGCCCGGCGATTGAGTCTGCTCAGCCCGCACAACAGGACAGCCGTTTCACATCCTTGCTGAAGGTCTGGGCGCACAGCTTGAGCCCTTCCACCATGGTCAGGTAGGGAAACAGCTGGTCGGCCAGGTCGGTGACCGTCATGCGGTTGCGGATCGCCAGCGCCGCGCTCTGGATGATCTCGCCACCCTCGGCGGCCAGCACCTGGGCGCCGATCAGCCGCCCGCTCTCTTTCTCGATCACCAGCTTGATGAAGCCGCGGGTGTCGAAGTTGGCCAGTGCCCGCGGCACGTTTTCCAGGTCCAGGCTGCGGCTGTCGGTGGCGATGCCGGCGGCCTGCGCCTGGGCCTCGGTGAGTCCGACGCTGGCCACCGCGGGCTCGGTGAATACCACCGCCGGCATGGCGCTGAGGTCGAGCGCGGCGTCGCCGCCGGTCATGTTGATGGCGGCGCGGGTGCCGGCAGCGGCGGCGACGTAGACATACTGGGGCTGATCGGTGCAGTCGCCGGCGGCATAGATGTGCGGCACCGAGGTGCGCATGTGGTCGTCGACCAGGATGGCGCCGTCAGCGGCCGTGGCCACGCCGGCCTTGTCCAGCGCCAGAGCGGCGGTGTTGGGGTGGCGCCCGGTGGCCACCAGCAGACGGTCGCAGTCGATCACCGCGTCCGCGCATCGCAGATGGAAGCGGCTGCCGTCGTGGCTGACCGACTCGGGCGCGGTGTGCAGCAGCACCTCGGCACCCTCCTGCTCGAAGACCGCGGCCAGTGCCTCGCCGATGGCAGGGTCTTCCTTCGACAGGAAGGTGCTGCGCGCCAGCACCGTCACCCGGCTGCCCAGGTGCAGGAAGGCCTGGGCCAGTTCCAGCGCCACCACCGAGGCGCCGATCACCACCAGGTGCTCGGGCAGTCGCTCCGCCACCAGCGCCTCGGTGGAGGTCCAGTAGGGGCTCTCTGCCAGGCCGGGGATGTCGGGGATGGACGGGCTGGCGCCGGTGGCCAGGAGGATGCGGTCGGCCTCGACCCGCTGCTCGCCGTCGGGGCCGTCGACGATCAGGGTGCGGTCATCGGCGAAGCGCGCCCAGCCGCGCAGCAGGCGGATGCCGGGATGGGTCTCGAGGATGCTCTCGTACTTGGCGTGGCGCAGCTCGGCCACCCGTGCCTGCTGCTGGTGTACCTGGGCGGCGCGATCGACCACCGGGCGCTGGCGCGGGATGCCGTCGATATTGTGGTGGGCCTGCAGGTGGGCGATGTGGGCGGCGCGGATCATGATCTTCGACGGCACGCAGCCGACGTTGACGCAGGTGCCGCCGATCACCTCACCACCCTCGATGAGGGTCACCTCGGCGCCTTCCTCCACCGCGCGAATGGCGGCGGCGAAGGCGCCCGAGCCGGTGCCGACGATGGCGATACGCAGGGGGGCGTCGCCCTTGCCGGTGCGGGACGGCTCGTCCTGGTCGTGCAGCCTGGCACCATAACCCTTGGCCTCGACCGCATCGAGCAGCTGCCGGGTGTCGAGCTCGCCACTGCTGCGCACGATGGCGCGGGCGTCGGCGAAGGAGACCTCCGCGCTGACGCCTGGCAGGGCATTGAGCGCCGCCTGGGCCGATTGCGCGCAGTGGTCACAGGTCATGCCGCTGATATCGATCTGGATCTGTCTCATCTGGATGCTCCGGTGCAGGACGGGTCGTTACGGTGTGCGCGGCTTTGACTCGTAGCCGGCGTTGGCGGTGGCGGCGGTCAGCGCCTCGACCGTGGTCTTGTCCGGGTCGTAGGTGACGGTGGCGGTCTTGCTCTCGTAGTCGGCTTTGGCCTCGATCACCCCCGGCACCTTCTGCAGCGCCTTGCGGATGGTGATGGGGCAGAAGCGGCAGGTCATGCCCGGCACGTCGAGGACCACGGTGCGGGCCTCGGCGGCATAACTGGCGGGGGCGCCGATACCGAGGGCGATGCCCAGGCTCAGCAACAGGGTGAGAAAGGTGCGACGCAACATGATGGGTTCTCCTCGTGTGTCCGGTTTATTCGAAAAAGGCCGTGCCGTAGTAGGGGAAGGTGAGCACCGCCAGGAGAACGATGCTGACGATCCAGAAGATCAGCCGCTGGTTGCGCAGCGTGGCCGGGATGGCGCAGGCATCGCCCGGCGCGCACTGGCGCGGCGCGATATAGAGCTTGTGGAAGGCCAGGCCGAGAAACAGCAGGGTGATGCCGATGAAGATCGGCCGGTAGGGCTCCAGCGCGGTCAGGTTGCTGATCCAGGTGCCGCCGATACCCAGTGCCAGCAGCACGAGAGGCCCGATGCAGCACAGCGAGGCACCGATGGCGGCGGCGACCGCCGCGATCAGGCTGGCCTTGCCGGTGGTGGAAGATTCGACTGACATGCTTTTACTCCTCTTTTATCTGCGTGAGGCTCAAGACCCCGCGGGCAGGCAGGATAATGGCCTCTGGTGTGTCTGGATACAGAGTCTAGATGCCGTACCCGGGTACGGAGTCAAGCCCTTTCGCCGGGATCGCGGTGGCGGCAGAATTTTCCGCCACCGCCAAGCCGGATCTGTGCGATCCTGTGGCCATCTTTTTCCTTGTCCGCTGTCGTGTTGCGGGCAGTCAATCCAACGGGACGGACCATGGATTTTTTCTTCGAGATGCTCGATCGCTTCAAGGCCCTGATGCAGCGCCTGGTGCTGCTCTATCACCCGCGCACCTGGCGCGAGAAGGGCTGGCTGTGGGCCAGCGGGGTGCTGCTGGTGACCGTGGCGGTGGTGCTCTATGGCCTGGCGGTGTACTGGAGTCAGGAACCGCAGCCCTTCGACATCCGCGCCAACACCGAGCGGCAGCTCGCCGGTGAGCCGGCGGTCACCGGCAGCCATACCACGGCGGCGTTGATCGGGGTGATGGAGACCCTGCTGGACAAGCCGGGCGGCTATCTCAGCAACGACATCATGCCGCCCGGCGTGTGGATGGACAACATGCCCAACTGGGAGTTCGGCGCCCTGGTGCAGTCGCGTGACCTGGCGCGCGCCTTGCGCAACGACATGAGCCGCTCCCAGTCCCAGTCGGTGGAGAACAAGTGGCTGGCCATCGCCGAGCCCCAGTTCAATTTCAGCAACGATTCGTGGATCTTCCCCGCCACCGAAAGCGAGTACCGCAAGGGTATCGATGCACTGCGCCATTACCTGCTGGACCTGTCCACCCAGCAGGATCAGGACACCCAGTTCTATGCCCGTGCCGACAACCTCAGTGCCTGGCTGGCGGTGGTGGAGAAGCGACTCGGCAGTCTGTCCCAGCGGCTCAGTGCCAGTGTCGGCCAGGAACGGGTGAACACCGATCTCTCCGGTGAGCCCGCCGCCGCCCAGTCCACCCGGACGCCGGCACAGATGGAGGTGAAGACGCCCTGGTCGCAGATCGATGACGTGTTCTACGAGGCACGCGGCTCCGCCTGGGCGCTGGCCCACTTCCTGCGTGCGGTGGAGATCGACTTCCACCAGATCCTGGTGAAGAAGAACGCCTTGGTCAGCCTGCGCCAGATCATCCGCGAGCTCGACGAGGCACAGCAGCCGGTGTTCAGCCCCTACGTACTCAACGGCCGTGGCTTCGGGCTGGTGACCAACTACTCGCTGGTGATGAGTTCCTACATCTCCCGCGCCAATGCCGCGGTGATCGATCTGCGGGATCTACTGCAGCAGGGCTAGTGCCGGTTGCGTGGATCGGATTCAGCAATGCGACCCGGGCGAGGCGGGCAGGATCTCTCCTCGTCATGCTCGTCGAGATGACAAGGTGGGTATCAGTTGTTCGCAATGCTCGTCGGGATGACAAGTTGGGCAGGTGTCGCCCGTTCGCTGGGCTCGTCGGGATGGCAAGTTGGGTAGGTATTGCTCGTTTGCTTTGCTCGTCAGGGTGACAAGGTGGTTGGGTGCCGCTCGCTTTACGGCCAATACGACCCTTGTTGCCATCCAGCCTCACTGACCGCGCTCACCTCGCCGGATTCTCTGGTACCCGCAGTCCACCGAATCTTGCTCCCCCCCCTTATCTTGTCATCTCGACCGCAGGGAGAGATCTTGTCCATCGCTTCCAGAAGGCCCGGTACGCGACAGACCTGTCGTGATCCTAGGTAAGCACCCAGCACAAGGCCTGGCGGATTCAAGTTGCAAGTGCACCACGTAGGGCTTCCGCAAAGACATCGTATGGGGCCTGATAGCCGAGGCACTTCCTTGGACGCTGGTTGATCTTCAACGCGA
>JANTHH010000049.1 GCA_024762485.1 Chromatiales bacterium | reverse complement strand
CAGTCACGGCTGTTCGAGGAGGCGCTGATCCAGGCCGGCATCCCCTACCGGGTGTACGGCGGGCTGCGCTTTTTCGAGCGTGCCGAGATCAAGGACGCGCTGGCCTATCTGCGGCTGGTGTCGAATCGCCACGACGACCCCTCCTTCGAGCGTGCGGTGAACCAGCCGCCGCGTGGCGTCGGCCCCAAGACCCTGGATGCAGTACGGGCCCACGCCCGCGACTTCGGCTGCTCGCTATGGCAGGCCACCGGGGACCTGCTCCGGGGCGGCTCCATGCCCGCGCGTGCCGCCAACGCGCTCAAGGGTTTCATCGAGCTGATCGACGAGATGGCCGCCGGGACCGCGGAGATGGCACTGCAGGACCAGGCAGCGCAGGTGATCTCGCACAGCCGCCTCGCCGAGCACTTCCAGAAGAGCCGCGACGGCAAGGGCCAGGACCGGGTGGAGAACCTGGAGGAACTGGTCAATGCCACGCGCCAGTTCGAATATGAGTCGGAGGACGACGAGCTGTCCGACCTCGATGCCTTCCTCGCCAACGCCGCGCTGGAGGCCGGCGACACCCAGGCCGATGAATACGAGGACTGCGTGCAGCTGATGACCCTGCACTCGGCCAAGGGCCTGGAGTTCCCGCTGGTGTTCATCGGCGGCGTTGAGGAGGGGCTGTTCCCCCACAGCATGTCCGCCGACGATCCGGAGCGGCTGGAGGAGGAGCGCCGGCTCTGCTACGTCGGCATGACCCGCGCCATGCGCGAGCTCTATCTGTGTCACGCCGAGTCGCGCCGGTTGCACGGCCAGGAGAACTACCCCGTGCCCTCGCGTTTCCTGCGCGAGATCCCCGCCGCGGTCACCGAGGAGGTGCGTTCGCGGCCCCAGGTCGCCCGCCCCTACAGCGCGGCCGCCGGCTCGCTGGACATGGCCCAGGAGGCGACGGGCTACAACCTCGGCCAGCGGGTCAGCCACGCCAAGTTCGGCGAGGGCGTGGTGCTCAACGCCGAGGGTCAGGGCGCGGCGGCGCGGGTGCAGGTCAACTTCGAGAGCGTCGGCGCCAAGTGGCTGGTGGTGTCCTACGCCAACCTGCAGTCGCTCTGAACCGGACAGGTCTGATCCCGTCACAAACCCGGCCCACCTTCTCGGCTATGCTTGAGCAGCAATAGGAATTAAACGCCGCACAAGTCACAGGAGGTGCGACATGGGCGTGATGCTGCAGGCCTTTCATTGGGACTGTCCGGCGGTCGACGGGCAGGCATTCAACTGGTGGAACTTCGTGCGCGAGCGGGTGCCGGGTCTGGCCGACCAGGGCTTCACCGCGCTCTGGCTGCCGCCGGTGCACAAGGCGGCGAACCTGTCGGGTCCGTCCATGGGCTATGACCCCTACGATTACTACGACCTGGGCGAATTCGACCAGAAGGGCTCGGTGGAGACCTGGTTCGGTTCCCGCGAGGAGTTGATCGCCCTGATCGACACACTGCACGACCACGGCCTGCAGGTGCTGGCGGACATGGTGTTCAACCACAACTCGGGTGGCGATGCGATCGAGCACAACCCCATCGACGGACGGGACCGCTGGACCCGCTTTGAGCCCGCCAGCGGCCGTTTCCCCCGCGACTGGACCGCCTTCCACCCCAACCCCTACGAGACCTGGGACAATGGCACCTTTGGTGACATGCCCGACCTGTCCCATCGCAACCCAAAGGTGTTCAGCGAACTGCTGGACCTGACCAAATGGCTGGTGGAGGAGATCGGTTTCGACGGCTTCCGCTATGACTTCGTCAAGGGCTATGGCCCCTGGCTGGTCACCGCCATCCAGGAATACCGCTATCTGCGTGATGGCGTACCCTTCAAGCCCTACGGTGTGGGCGAGGATTGGGACGGCGCGCGCAGCATCGAGAACTGGATCAACGAGACCAACGCCTGGAACGACAACCCGGTGGATGCCTTCGACTTCCCCACCCGCTACCTGTTGAAGGACCTGTGCGACAGTTACGGCTTCAGCCTGCGCGAGCTGGTCAGCCGAGACGCCCTGGTCGACCAGCGGCCCGGCGAGGCGGTGACCTTCGTCGACAATCACGACACCCGTGAGCCCGGCCGGCCCATCGTCCACGACAAGCTGCTGGCCTATGCCTACATCCTCACCCACGAGGGCTATCCCTGCGTCTTCTGGAAGGATTATTTCAACTGGGGCCTGGCGCTGGAGGGCACGCCCAATGGCATCGCCGCCCTGGTGGGTGTGCACGAGGTCTATGCTGGCGGTGGCACCGAGGTGCTGTACGTCGACGACGACCTCTATGTGATGCAGCGCAGCGGTCATGGTGATCAGCCGGGTCTGGTGCTGGTGCTGAACAACCGGGGTGACGGCTGGAACGGCGCCCGGGTGCGGGTGCGCTGGCCCAACCGGGCCCTCAGCCCGGTGGCCTGGTGGAGCGCCAGTGACCTCAACCGGCCTGCGGACAAGTGGTCGGATGCCGGTGGCGAGGCCGAGCTGTGGGCGCCACCACGGGGCTATGCGGTCTATGTTCCCTGAGGCCATGCTGCGGCCTGCCGGTCGCCTGCCCCTGTGCTAACCTCCGCCCAGCAATCGTGATAGAAAAGATCAATAACAGCCGTGGGAGGCAGACTCATGCAGCGTCGTGATTTTCTCAAGAAGGCCGGTGCCGGCGGTATCGCCCTGGGTGCGGGGCTGGCCGCCTCCGGCAGTGCCAGCGCCAAGGCCGAGTACAAGTGGAAGATGGTCACCACCTGGCCGAAGAACTTCCCCGGTCTGGGTACCGGTGCCAACAATCTGGCGCGGCTGATCACCGAGATGTCCGGTGGTCGCATCCACGTCAAGGTCTACGGCGCCAAGGAGCTGGTGCCGGCCTTCGAGGTATTCGACGCGGTCTCGCGCGGCACTGCCGAGATGGGCCACGGCGCGTCCTATTACTGGAAGGGCAAGGTGCCGGCGGCCCAGTTCTTCGCCGCCATGCCCTTTGGCATGAATGCCCAGGAATTCAACGGCTGGATCTACCACGGTGGTGGCCAGGCGCTGTGGGACGAGGTCTACGCACCCTTCGGTGTCATGGGCATGCCTGGCGGCAACACCGGGGTGCAGATGGGTGGCTGGTTCAACAAGGAGATCAACTCCCTGGCCGACATGAAGGGGCTGAAGATGCGAATCCCCGGCCTCGGCGGCGAGGTACTCAAGCGTCTCGGCGGCACCCCGGTGAACCTGCCCGGCGGCGAGCTGTACACCGCCCTGACCTCGGGCACCATCGACGCCACCGAGTGGGTCGGCCCCTACAACGACCTGGCCTTCGGCCTCTACAAGGCGGCCAAGTACTACTACTACCCGGGCTTCCACGAGCCGGGCACCTGCCTCGAGGCCATCGTCAACCGCAAGGCCTACGAGGCGCTGCCCAAGGACCTGCAGTCCATTGTCATCAACGCCGCCAAGGTGGCCAACCAGGATATGCTGGCCGAGTTCACCGCCCGTAATCCGGGGGCGCTGAAGCAGCTGGTGGATGATCACGGTGCCGACCTGCGTCGCTATCCCGATGACGTGGTGGCACAGATGCGCAAGGTCTCCGCCGAGGTGGTGGCCGACGTCGCCAAGCAGGACGCCCTGTCGAAGAAGGTGTATGACGCCTATTCAAACTTCCTCACGTCCTCCCGTGTCTTTACCGATATCTCCGAGCTGGCCTACCTCAAGGCCCGCGACGAGTAATACGACAGACCGCCGGCAAGTGCCGGCGGCATCTTCCAAGTGCGCCTAGCCATGTCCCCCCTCCCCCCTCTGGCGCTCTATGTCCACTTTCCCTGGTGCGTGCAGAAGTGCCCGTATTGCGATTTCAATTCACACGCGCTGCGCGGGACGATAGACGAGTCGGCCTATGTCGATGCCCTGCTGGCCGATCTCGAACAGGATCTGCCGCTGAGCGGCGGGCGGGAGCTGGGCAGTATCTTCATGGGCGGCGGTACCCCCAGTCTGTTCTCGCCCGAACAGATCGGACGCCTGCTGGATGAGATCAACCGGCGGGTGTCCCTGGCGGCGGACTGCGAGATCACCCTGGAGGCCAACCCGGGTACGGTGGAGCTGGCCCGCTTTAGCGGTTATCGTCAGGCTGGCGTCAACCGCTTGTCCATCGGCATCCAGAGTCTGGAGGCGGAGAAACTGCAGGCGCTGGGCCGCATCCACGGGCCGGCGGAGGCCAGACGCGCTGCGCAGGCGGCGCAGCAGGCGGGTTTCGACAACTTCAATCTGGACCTGATGTTCGGCCTGCCGGGCCAGACCCCGGCAGAGGCGATGGCCGATCTGGCAGGGGTGATCGAGCTGGGTGCGCCGCACCTGTCCTGGTACCAGCTGACGCTCGAACCCAACACCGCCTTCCACCATGCGCCACCGGTGTTGCCTGATGATGATGCCCTGTGGGACATCCAGGCGGCAGGCCAGGCATTGCTGGCGGATGCGGGCTATGGGCAGTATGAAATCTCCGCCTATGCCCGCCCCGGCCATCGCACCCGCCATAATCTGAATTACTGGCAGTTCGGTGACTATCTGGGGATCGGCGCCGGCGCCCACGGCAAGCTGAGCCTGCCCGACGGGCGCATCCTGCGGCGCTGGAAACCACGCCACCCCGGTGCCTACCAGGCTGACGCCGGCAGCCCGACAGGCATCGCCGGTGAGCGGGTGCTGGATGCGGATGACCGTGTGATCGAGTTCATGATGAACGCCCTGCGACTCAATGACGGCGTACGCGATGAACTGTTCAGCGAACGCACCGGGCTGCCACGGGATGTGCTGGTGCCGGGGATCGAACGGGCCAGCCAGCTGGGCCTGCTGGCCGACGCCCCCGGCTGCCTGCAGCCGAGCGAGCGCGGGCGGCGCTTTCTCAACGATCTGCTGGCCTTGTTCGAGGGCAGCGGCAATGGCTGAACTGGTGCCCAGTGGACAGACCTGCCCCTATTGCGGTGAGCCATTGGTCCTGTTTGTGGAGCCGGCGGCCGGCGAACAGAGCTACATAGAGGACTGTCCAGTGTGTTGCCGTCCGATCGAGTGCCGGCTGCGGTCGACCCTGGATGATTGGCAACTGGAGTTGTACCGTGACGACGACTGACTACCGGCCCATCGACTGCGAGCTGTATTCCCAGTACGAGGTCTACATCCTGCATCGCACGCCGCTGCTGGTGGATATGGCGACCCCGGAGGGGATGCTGCACGGCATCCACTGCACGGCGACTGACCTGCAGACCCGGGATGGTGGCGAGTTCATCTGCCTGCGGGGACCGGCTGGCGAGACCCGCTGGGTGCGGCTCGACGGGCTCCTCTCGGTACGCCCGGCAAGCGACTGACGGATTTCGGGCACGCCTGGGATTTCCGCGCTATCTTGTTGTCCCGTAAGGGGGATTAATTCTGCAGAACGGCGTTCTCGGACTTCTGGTTCTGCAAGACAGTCGCAGATTTCCTGTGCTAGTGTCGGAGGCGTCGAGGACACAAAGGACTGCCAGGTCTTGCTGGCCGGCAGATTGGGTTGTCAGGATGAGCGAGCAAAACAGCGAGAAGCGGGATTTCGACACCTGGGCCCGGGTCGCCAGGGAAGACCCTGAGGGCTTCGAGTCCATGCGCCAGGCGGCGATAGAGGATTTTCTGCAGTCCCTGCCACCGGAGAATCGGGAGCGTATGCGGCGCCTGCAATGGCGCATCGACCAGGAGCGCAGGCTGGCCCATACGCCCATGAGCGCCTGTATCCGTTTGTCCCGCATGATGTGGGAGCACGTGCTGGGCGAAGGCGGCCTGCGTGAGCGTCTGCAACGCCTTGGTCAGGGTATGGCCGGCGAAGGGTCCGGCACCCATCCACGTCTGGCCGAGGTGGTTGTGCTGTCCCGGGACTGAATCAGGGCTTGCGCGGCCTGGCCTGCTGGCTTAAGATGCCCTGCTTCGCGCGCCCCGGAAGGCGCATGTCATATGAATTTGCGACGAGAGTCGCCGGAGATACCCGATGAAAGCGGATATCCATCCCAACTACACAGACATCAAGGTGACTTGCAGCTGTGGCAACAGCTTCGAGACCCGTTCCACACTTGGCCATGATCTCCAGATCGAGGTCTGCTCTGCGTGCCACCCCTTCTATACCGGGCAACAGCGTGTCGTCGACACCGCTGGCCGCGTGGACCAGTTCAAGAAGAAATACGGCCGCTGATCCCCATTATGGATCGGCACGACAAGGCGCCTTCGGGCGCCTTTTCTATTTAGGCTGCTAGAATTGCGCTCTTTTCCTCCATCCTTGCCAGTAGCAGGAGACCCCCCATGTCCGAAGGCGCTGAGACCGAAAATGAAGACTTCGAGATCAATCAGGCCGCGCTGATCTACCATGCCGAGCCGAAGCCCGGGAAGGTGGAGGTGACGATCACCAAGCCGACCGCAACCCAGCACGATCTGGCGCTGGCCTACACGCCGGGAGTGGCCGAGCCGGTGCGGCGGATCGCCGAAAATCCGGAAGACGCCTACCGTTATACCGCGAAGGGCAATCTGGTCGGCGTCATTACCGATGGTACCGCGGTGCTTGGCCTTGGCAATGTCGGGGCGCTCGCGGGCAAGCCGGTGATGGAAGGCAAGGGCGTGCTGTTCAAGCATTTTGCCGATATCGATGTCTTCGATATCGAGGTGGACACCGCGCAGCCACAGGATTTCATCGACACGGTATGCCGTATCGCGCCGACCTTCGGCGGTATCAATCTGGAAGATATCGCCGCACCCCACTGCTTCGAGATAGAGCAGGCCCTGATCGAGCGTCTGGATATCCCGGTGTTTCACGATGACCAGCATGGCACGGCGATCATCATCGCCGCTGCATTGCTGAACGCACTGGAACTGCAGGGCAAGCAGATCGGCGATGCCCGTATCGTGGTGCTCGGTGCCGGGGCGGCCGGCATTGCCGGGGTCCACCTGCTGGTGGCGATGGGTGCGACACCCGGGAATATCCTGGTCCTCGATCGTCAGGGTGTCATCCACAGCGGCCGCGAGGGCCTCAACATCCACAAACAGGGGGTCGCCGCCGATACCGACAAACGCACTCTGGCAGATGCGATGACGGGGGCGGACGTGTTCATCGGCGTCTCCGGGCCTGACCTGGTCAGTACGCAGATGCTCGCCTCGATGGCCGATCGGCCCATCGTGTTCGCCCTCTCCAACCCGGTACCGGAGATCCGCCCGGCGGCCGCACTTGCCACCCGGGATGACCTGATCATGGCCACCGGTCGTTCGGACTACCCCAATCAGGTCAACAATGTCCTTGGCTTCCCCTTCATCTTCCGCGGTGCGCTGGACGTGCGTGCCACGCGCATCAACATGGCAATGCAGGTGGCGGCGGTACATGCGCTGGCGGGCCTGACCCGCGAGCCGGTGCCAGAACAGGTGCTGGAGGCCTATGGGCTCGACCGCCTCGCCTTCGGCCCGGACTACATCCTGCCGAAACCGCTCGACCCACGGCTGCGCGATGTGATCCCGCCAGCCGTCGCCCGTGCAGCGCTGGACAGTGGGGTGGCCCGGGCCGGCTGGCCGGCACACTATCCTGATATCGGCTAGGCCGGGCATCCCGGCGGGGGAAAGCCGTGGGTGTCGACACAGGTCTTGTCGGACAGGCCATCACTGCGTCGACGGTGGGTCCCCGTATCTAGGATGGTCCAGTCCTGAAAAGGGGCTTTCGTGGCATGTTGTGGTAGCCTTTTGAGCCGTGATATCCAGGTGAGTCCAATGGTGTGGAGCAGGCTATGACTGATGAGAAAAAAGTAATGTTGACCCTCCCCGAGGGTAAGACGGTCGAGCTGCCGCTGCGCAAGGGGACCGAGGGTCCGCAGGCCATCGATATCACCTCGCTGTACCAGCAGACGGGGATGTTCACCTTCGACCCGGGGTTTGTTTCGACGGCCAGCTGCGACAGCGGCATCACCTATATCGATGGTCAGGAAGGTATCCTGCGTTACCGGGGTTATCCCATCGAGGAGTTGGCCGGCAACGCCTCCTATCTGGAGGTGGTGCATCTGCTGCTCTACGGAGAATTGCCCTCGGTGGAGGAACTGCAGTCGTTCCGTGGGCACATCACCCATCACACGATGATCAACGAGGCCCTGCGGCGCTTCTTCGAGGGTTTCCATTACGATGCCCACCCCATGGCGATGATGGTGGGAGTGACCGGTTCGCTCGCCGCCTTCTATCATGACTCGCTGGACATCAAGGATGCCCGGCACCGCGACATCAGCGCACACCGCATGATTGCCAAGATGCCTACCATTGCCGCCGCCTGCTACAAGCACAACATGGGCGAGCCGGTTATGTATCCGCGCAACGACCTGTCCTATACCGGCAACTTTCTGTACATGATGTTCGCCACCCCGTGTGAGGAGTACGAGCCCAATCCCATCGCCGAGAAGGCCCTGGACCTGCTGTTCGTGCTGCATGCCGATCATGAGCAGAATGCCTCCACCTCGACGGTCCGTCTGGCAAGCAGTTCCGGCGCCAACCCCTTCGCCTGCGTGGCAGCGGGGATCGCCTCGTTGTGGGGCCCTGCCCATGGTGGTGCCAACGAGGCGGTACTGGACATGCTGGAGGAGATCGGCAGCGTCGACAATATCGAGAAATACATCGCCAAGGCGAAGGACAAGGACGATCCCTTCCGCCTGATGGGTTTCGGACATCGGGTGTACAAGAACTACGATCCGCGGGCGAAGATCATCCGTGAGGTCTGCCACCAGGTGCTGGAAGAGCTGGCGGATACCAACAACCCCCTCTTCGAGCTGGCCATGCGCCTGGAAGAGATCGCCCTGCAGGACGAGTACTTCGCCGAGCGCAAGCTCTACCCGAACGTGGATTTCTACTCCGGCATCATCTACCAGGCGCTGGGCATTCCCCGCACCATGTTCACGGTGATGTTCGCGATCGCGCGGACGGCCGGCTGGGTGGCGCACTGGACAGAGATGATATCGGACCCGCAACTCCGTATCGGCCGGCCGCGGCAGATATACACGGGCCCCACGAAAAGGGCGTTTGTGCCTATTGAGCAGCGCTGAGGAGCGGCCTCAGAAAAGCTCCTGCTCCACCGCGCTGGGTGTTCCGCTGGGCGTGGCGGCACCTTTGCTGTCCGGGCTCGGTGTCTCCGCCAGCTCGGGGACATTCTCCTCCCTGAACACCTCAAAGATCGCCCCGGGCATACCGGCGGGCGCGCGAAGCCCCGTCTCCGGGTCGATGCGCACGATGACCATGCCGTCGGGCATCTCCGGTGGTACGTCCGGGATGCCCTTCAGCGCCACCTTCATGTAGTCGATCCAGGCAGGCAGCGCGGCGCGGCCCCCCACCTCGCCACGTCCGAGCTTGCTGTTGTTGTCGAAGCCGACCCAGGTAATGCCGACGATGGACTGGTTATAGCCATTGAACCAGGCGTCGCGTTGATCGTTGGTGGTGCCGGTCTTGCCAGCCAGGTCCTTGCGTCCGAGTACCCGTGCACGGGTTGCGGTGCCGCGGGTGATGACATCCTGCATCATCGAATACATCAGGTAACGGTTCTGTGGGCTGATGACCCGCGGCGCCTGGCGGATCTCGGGCGGTGGCTCTGTGGTGTCCTCGGCGGGGGTTTCGGTGGTGGGTTGCTGCGCGCTATCGCCCGCCTGGCTGCAGTCGTCACAGGCGATGGCCGGGCTCGCCTCGAAGACCGGCACGCCGTCGAGTTGGATCTGGCGGATGAAATACGGGTCGATGAGAAAGCCGCCGTTGGCGAGCACGGCATACCCCCGCGCCATCTCCAACGGTGTGACGGTACCACTGCCGAGCGCCAGTGACAGGTCATGGGGCAGCTGATTGGTGTCGAAGCCGAAGCGGGCGATGTGCTTGAGTGCGCGCTTGATTCCCATGGCGCGCAGTAGCCGGATGGACACCAGGTTGCGTGACTTGGTCAGGGCGTATCGCAGTCGCGTGGGGCCAAAGAATTTTCCGCTGTAGTTCTCCGGGCGCCAGGTGGCCTCGAGGCTGGGGTCGTCGAACACCACCGGGGCATCGTTGATCAGGCTGGCAGGAGTGAAGCCTGCTTCCAGTGCGGCGGAATAGATGAAGGCCTTGAAGCCGGAACCGGGCTGGCGCCGTGCCTGGGTCACCCGGTTGAACTTGCTCAGGCGGTAATCGTAGCCGCCTGTCAGCGCCAGGATAGCGCCGTCACTCGGATCGAGCGAGACCAGGGCACCGGCAACAGCGGGTGTCTGGGCCAGCCGCCAGGCCTCTGTGCCGTCCTCCCGCTGATAGCGGCTGACGCGGATAAGGTCTCCGACCCGGAGGATGTCAGCGGCGGTCTTCGGCTCCGGCCCGCGGCGGTCCTCCGAGAGATAGGGGCGGGCCCATTCCAGTCCGTCCCACTGCAGGACCAGAGTGCGATCGTCAGGCAGCTGCACCACCGCGGTCTTCTCGTCGACCTGGATTACCAATGCCGGCTGCAGGTGTCCGAACACCGCCTGCTTGTTCAGGAAGGCATGGGGGTCGTCCGGCAGGGGATCGAGGTGCCGTTCGGCGCCGCGGTAGCCATGGCGCTGGTCATAGGCGTCGAGTGCGGACCGCAGCGCCTCCTTGGCCGCGCCCTGTTTGTTCGCATCGAGGGTGGTGTAGACCGTATAGCCTGCTGTGTAGGCAGTATCGCCGTAGTGTTCGGTCATGTGCGCACGCACCATCTCCGCCAGATAGGGCGCCGCTACCTCAGTGCTGGCCTTGTGCAGTTTTGCAGTGACCGGGGCATGGATCGCCCGCTCGTAGTCTTGCCGGGTGATCATCCCCAGTTCAAGCATGCGGCCGAGTACATAGTCGCGGCGCTGGATCGCGCGGGATGGGTTGGCGATCGGGTTGTAGCGGGAAGGGGCCTTGGGCAGGCCGGCGATCATTGCCGTCTCTGCCAGGGTCAGCTCGTTTACCGGCTTGTCGTAGTACACCTGCGCCGCGGCACCCACGCCGTAGGCCCGGTGTCCGAGATAGATCTTGTTCAGGTAGAGGGCGAGTATCTCCTGCTTGCTGAGCTCTTTCTCGATCTTCAGTGCCAGCAGGATTTCGTTGATTTTGCGCAGAAAGGTCTTCTCACGGCTGAGATAGAAGTTGCGGGCCACCTGCATGGTGATGGTGCTGCCACCCTGACGGCGCTCACCGGTGAGTGCGAGTTTCACCCCGGCACGAAGCAGTCCGCGATAGTCGACCCCGGGGTGGCTGAAGAAATTGCTGTCCTCGGCGGCGACAAAGGCGTTGACCATGGCGTCGGGAAGTTCGTCATAGGCGAGGGGTATGCGGCGTTTTTCGCCGAATTCCGCGATCAGCTTGTCATCGGCGGTGTAGACACGCAGTGGCACCTGCAACTGGACGTCCCGCAGGTTGTCGATGGCCGGTAGTCGTGGTTCCAGGTGGAGATAGATGGCATAGCCCGCGATTGCGCCGATGAGGGCGCCGGCCATACCAAGGATGAGGCCGTATTTTGTCAGCTTTTTAAGCCACTTCATGAGGTGGGTCACAGTTAAACAATGGGTCGGTAGGGAAGAATGGAGCGCGCAAGGGAAACTAGTCTAGCAAATGTCATTCAACGGGTTCAGCTGATGTGCCCTTGAAGCCGGGTGCGTTTCCTTTCTGGGAGGGGATTCACAGAAAATGTTCAGTTTGGTATAGACTTAAGCAAAATAATTAAAGACAAACCTCATACTTCACGCTAAGTTATTAGTCACAACAAAAAGCCTCAAGTTCATGAAGTCGAGGCCGCTAGCGACACCAACGGAGATCGAGAGCAGAGCCAATGGGGATTTTCTCCCGGAAAAAGAATGCGCTTTTGGGCCTGGACATCAGTTCCACCGCCGTAAAGTTACTGGAGCTGAGTCAGCAGGGGGGGCGATACCGGGTAGAAAGCTACGCGGTGGATCCACTCCCGGTCGGGGCCGTCGTCGAGAAGAACATCGCCGATGTCACCGCCGTCGGCAACTCGATCCGCAACGTGGTGAAGAAAAGCGGCACCAAGACCAAGCAGGCTGCCGTCGCGGTGGCGGGGTCGGCCGTGATCACCAAGGTCATCGCCATGCCCGCCTCGTTGTCCGAGTCGGAGATGGAGACCCAGATCGAACTCGAGGCCGATCAGCACATACCCTACCCACTGGAAGAGGTTAACCTGGATTTCGAGATCCTCGGGCCTTCGGAAAAGAGCCCGGACATGACCGAAGTGCTGCTCGCCGCCTCGCGAAGTGAAAATGTCGATGACCGCGTCGCCGCCCTCGAACTGGCCGGTCTCGAATGCAAGGTGGTGGATGTCGAGGCCTATGCCCTGGAGCGCGCCTGCGGTCTGTTGCTCAGTGAATGGGAAGGCGAGCCTCCGCAGACCATCGCCGTGGCGGATATCGGTGCCACCACCACAACGCTCAACGTCCTGCATCAGGGCCGTATCGTTTATACCAGGGAGCAGAATTTCGGTGGTCGTCAGCTCACCGAGGAAATCCAGCGCCGTTATGACCTGACCTTCGAGGAGGCGGGCATGGCAAAACGTCAGGGCGGACTGCCTGACAACTATGTGCCTGAGGTGCTGGAGCCCTTCAAGGAAGCGATGGCCCAACAGGTGAACCGTGCTGTTCAATTCTACTCGGCCGCCCATCACGGGACGATCGACGTCATCATCATGTCAGGAGGCTCGTCCTCCATCCCCGGTGTCGACGAGCTGGTTCACGAGCATCTGGGTATTGACGTGGTACTCGCGAACCCCTTTGCCAACATGACCATCGCATCGAGAGTCAATGCCCAGGCGCTGAGCAACGACGCCCCCGCGATGATGATCGCCTGCGGCCTGGCGTTGAGGAGCTTCGACTGAGATGGCACGTATAAACCTGCTCCCCTGGCGCGATGAACTGCGCAAGAAGCGAAAGAGCGAATTTGTTTTCATGATTATCGGCGGGGTGATCCTCGCAGGCCTGATCATGCTTTACTGGCATCTGCATAACGAGTCTCTGATTGATCACCAACGTCAACGGAACGCCTTTCTGAAACGCGAGATTGCGGCCGTAGACAAGCAGATCAAGGAAATCAACCGGCTTGAAAAGGTGCGCAATCAGCTGATTGCACGCATGCGGGTGATCGAGGATCTGCAGAGCAGCCGCCCACAGATCGTTCATCTGTTCGACGAATTGGTCAATGCACTGCCTGACGGGGTGTACCTCGAGCAGCTGACCCAGAACGGGACCAGCATTACCCTCGTCGGCAAGGCCCAGTCCAATGCACGGGTGTCTGCATTCATGCGCAATATCGAGGCCAGCCCCTGGCTGGCAAACCCCAAGCTTGCCGTCATCGAGAACAAGCAGAAAAAGG
Source organism: Chromatiales bacterium (assembly GCA_024762485.1). Taxonomy (GTDB): domain Bacteria; phylum Pseudomonadota; class Gammaproteobacteria; order Chromatiales; family Chromatiaceae; genus JANTHH01. Next base: position 570 of record JANTHH010000049.1, on the reverse strand, counting down.
GCAATGACGACGGCCTCAGCGAGTTCAGGCTGACGGCCAAGCAGGTGGTGCCCAAGGTCAAGAAGGGGGCAGGCAAATGAATCTCGAGGAGCTCAACGAACTCGATATCAGCGAGGTGGGCGACTGGCCGTTGCCGGTCAAGCTGATACTGGTCATGATTCTTGCCACCCTGGTGGGTGTCGGCGTTTATTTCCTTGATATCCAGGAGCAGGAAGAGCAGCTTGCCCGCCAGGAGCGTGAGGAACAGCAGCTTCGCAAGACCTTCGAGAAAAAGCAGAAAAAGGCTGCGAATCTCGAAAACTACAAGAAGCAGCTTGCGGAAATGGAGGCCTCCTTTGGCGCCATGCTCCGCCAGCTTCCGGACCGCACAGAGGTTGCCGAGTTGCTGGTGGATGTTTCGCAAACCGGCCTGGCAGCCGGCCTTGAGTTCGAGCTGTTCCAGCCTCAGGCGGAGATACGCAAGGAATTCTATGCAGAGCTGCCGATAAAAATCAGGGTCAAGGGCACCTACCATGAGTTTGGTGATTTCATCAGCGGACTGGCCACGCTGCCCCGGATCGTGACCGTGCA
>JANTHH010000048.1 GCA_024762485.1 Chromatiales bacterium | reverse complement strand
GCCGACTTCCGCCTGGTGTGCGCCAGCCACCGCGACCTGAAGCAGATGGTCGAGGCCGGCGCCTTCCGCCAGGACCTGTACTACCGCATCAGCACCTTCCCTATCCCCCTGCCGGCACTGCGCGAGCGCCGCGAGGACCTGCCCCTGCTGATCGATTCCCTGCTGGCGCGCCTGGCCGGCAAGCGTGACATCCAGCTCTCGCCCGAGGCCCTGGACTGCCTGCTGCAATACGCCTTTCCCGGCAACATCCGCGAGCTGCGCAACCTGCTCGAACGCGCCATCATCCTCGCCGATGACGACCTCCTGCTGCCCCGCCACCTGCCTGACGAGTGCTGCGGGCAGCCACGCCAGGAAACCATGCCAACGGTCGAAGCGGCGCTAGCGGATGACGAACAGATCATCCCGCTGGATGAGCTCGAACGGCGTTATCTGCAGCAGGTGAGCGCCCGCTACCACGGCGACCGCGACAGCCTGGCGCGCCAACTGGGGATCAGCAAGCGGACCCTGTTTCGCAAGTTGCAGCTGCTGGACAGCGACTGAGACCGGCTCGATAACCGGCCTGCCAGTGGCGAGAAAAGATCTCTCCCTGGGGTCGAGATGACAAGGAGAAGGGACACGGCATACCCACACCCACCCTTGTCATTTCGACGAGCGGCGCGAGGAGAAATCCTCAGCCCGGGCCGTTGTCGATGAGGGTGAAGATCTCTCCCTGCGGTCGGGATGACAAAAAGATGGGACTTGGCATACACACACACCCTTGTCATTTCGACGAGCAACACGAGGAGCAATCCTCAACCTGGCCCATTGCTGATGAGGGTGAAGATCCCTCCCTGCGGTCGGGATGACAAGAAGATGGGACTTGGCATACACACACCCTTGTCATTTCGACGAGCAACGCGAGGAGAAATCTTCAGCCTGACCCGCCGCTGATGAGGGTGAAGATCCTCACTGCAGTCGAGATGACAAGGAGAAGGGACATGACGTGCCAATGCACTGACGATCTCAGCATGGATGATGTCATTCGCTGCCTGCACGGCGACCTTGCGTATATCGTCTCGCCGCTGTCGCCACTCCCGTTCAGCCACCTTGATTGAACAAGCGTTAGTCGAGACAAGCGTCATATCGGAAAGACGAAATTCCCACATCATTCTGCGCGACCGGTTTGCGGCTTGTGGCACGGGGCGTTGTGCGCGACCATCCATCAGGCCACCCGGATCAACAGACAATCCATTCACGGGGACCCCATGTCACAGCAGCGGCAGTCCGATGAACAAGTCATGGCGGAAGGCCATACCCGGGCCCTGGCCCTGCTGCATGAATGCTGCAGCGAGGACGGCTTTCTGGCCAGTTCCTCCCAGCAGGACAACTATCGTCGCGTATGGGCGCGGGACGGGGTGATCATCGGGCTGGCCGCCCTGATGTCCGGCGACAAGGAACTGATCGCCTGCTTCCGCCGCACCCTGATGACGCTGGCACGCCACCAGGGGCCGCACGGCGAGATCCCCAGCAATGTGGATACCGTGTTGGGGCGGGTCAGCTATGGCGGCACCACCGGCCGGGTGGATGCAGACCTGTGGTTCATTATCGGCTGCGTCCAGTACTGGCGCGCCACCGGCGACGACAGCTTTCTGGATGACCTGCTGCCGGTGATGGAACGGGTGAACTTTTTGCTCGGCGCCTGGGAATTCAACAACCGGGGCCTGCTGTACATACCCCAGACCGGCGACTGGGCGGATGAGTACATCCACCATGGCTATGTGCTCTACGATCAATTGCTGTATCTGGAGACGCAGCGCGCCTTCCATGCCGTCCTGCGCCAGAGGCAGCATGCCCCGGACCAGCTGCTGGAGGAAAAGGCGACCCGCCTCAAGCACCTGATCCTCGCCAACTACTGGTTCAATCATGGTGAAGAAGTGCCCGACGATGTCTACCACGAGGTGCTTTATCGCAAGGCACGCGAGGCGGCCCCCCATACCGCGGGGCAGTACTGGATGTCCTTTTTCTCGCCCCAGGGCTACGGCTACCGCTTCGACGCCCTGGCCAACATCCTCGTCTCGCTCCTCAACGTGGCCGATGACGGGCAACGGGATGCGATGGATCAGTATATCGGGACGATCGACATCATCAGCGACGAACTTCCCCTGCTCCCTGCCTTCTTTCCCGCCGTCGAACCGATCGACAAGGACTGGGAGGAGCTGCAGATCAGCTTTTCCTATACCTTCAAGAACCACCCCTACGAATTCCACAATGCCGGGCTGTGGCCCATGGTGACCGGCTTCTATGTGGCGGACCTGGCCGCACGGGGCAGACAGGACATGGCACGACGTTTCCTCGTCGGCATCCACCGCGCCAATGCGCTGGAGATGAACGGCGAGCCCTGGGGCTTCCCGGAGTATGTCCATGGCCGCCGGCTGATCGCGGGCGGTACACGACACCAGGCCTGGAGTGCCGCCGCCGCGGTGATCGGCCACCATGCGCTGGAAGGCATGCCACTGTTGCAGGGGGATACCGATGGCAGAAACTAGGGTATTGCTCTGCAGCGATCTGGACCGGACCCTGCTGCCCAATGGTCGACAGGAGGAGTCACCCCAGGCACGGCCGTTGCTCCGCCGGCTGAGCCGTTGTCCGCAACTCAGCCTGGTCTACGTCAGCGGTCGGGACAAGTCGCTGCTGCTCGATGCCATCCGTGACTACGACCTGCCCGTGCCCGACTATGCCATCGGGGATGTGGGCACCACCATCTACCAGATCCAGGACGGTCAGTGGCGTCCCTGGCAGGCCTGGGAGGAAGAGATCATGCCGGACTGGGCCGGTCACCGGCACGACGATCTGGCGGCGGTGCTGCAGGATATCGACCACCTGACCCTGCAGGAGCCGGCGAAGCAGAACACCTTCAAGCTGAGCTACTACGCGCCGCCGGACACGGACCGCGATGCACTGCTGGCAGCAGTGGAGGCCCGCCTGCAGCGGCTGGGCGTGCGGGCCAGTCTGATCTGGAGTATCGATGAGCCCCGGCATCTGGGCCTGCTCGACGTGCTCCCCCGGAGCGCCACCAAATACCACGCCATCCGCTTCCTGATGCAGCAAAAGGGCTTTTCCGAACGCGAGACGGTCTTCGCCGGTGACAGCGGCAACGACCTGCCGGCACTGACCTCGGGTCTGCAGGCAGTGCTGGTGCGCAATGCCCGGCAGGATGTCCGCGAAGAGGCGCTGGCCAGCGTACGCCAAAAGGGCATCGTCGAACGCCTGTATATCGCACGGGGCGGCTTTCTGGGCATGAACGGCAACTACACCGCCGGCGTGCTGGAGGGGCTGGCCCATTTCGTGCCCGAGGCACGGCAATGGATCGAGCACGGCTGCGATCAGTCGGTGAGCCAGTAGAACCGATAGGGCGGGATCACCAGCTGATCCTTGAACAGGGTCGGCGCCTCCCCCGAATACAGGTCACGCAACTGGCCATATTCGAACCAGCCACGGCTGCCCAGTTCGCTGAGCGTGAGCGACTGTGGCGAGGCATCAAAATTACACACCACCAGGACCTTGTCACCGGGTTGCTGGGGATGACTGCGCATGAAGGCGAACAGGTGGGGATTGTCGGTATCCAGCAGTTCCCGGTTGTTGTAGTCGGCAAAGGCGGGGATGGTCTTGCGCACCGCGATCATCTTTTGCAGGCCGTCGAAGATCTGCTGCTGCACCGTGCCATGCTGACGCCTCAGGTCCGCCTTCTGCCAATCGATCCTGGGACGGTGCATCCAACGGTTGTCGTGCGCCTTGCTGCTGTCCTTCATGAAATCGCAGTCGTTAAGGGTCCCGATCTCGTCACCATAATAAAGCAGCGGGATACCACCGAAGGACATGATCATGCTGTGCAGCAGCAGGATGAGGTCGACACTGCGCCGGATGGCCGCCGGGTCATTCTCCTCCAGGGCCGCCTCCAGGCCGATCAGTGAGGCCAGGGAACCCGAGATGCGGGCATCACCGGTCTTGTCGTTGACGCCGAAGGGCTGGCCGCGCGCCGGCGAGTCCGCAAAGACACCGGTGAAATAGTCCACCAGGAAACGCCGGTGGGCATGGGGTTCGTAACCGGCCTGGACGATGTCGGCATCATCGAAACCCAGACCGATGTCGTCGTGACAGCGCACATAGTTCAGCCAGGTGGCACGGTCCAGCTTGCCCGGCAGGCTGCGGATGCCCTGGTTGAGCAGCTTGGTGCTTTTCGTTGCCACGGCATCCCACAGCAGGGCCATAAAGGTGGCGTTGTAGGCGATCTCGCATTCCTTGGCGATGACCGCATCCTCGCCGAAATACTTGATGACCTCCACCGGGGCGACGATGGCCTCGGCGATGAACAGCACACCCGGCGCAGTCACCTGGCAGCAGTCCTTCATCAACTGCAGGATCAGGTGTGCCTCGCGCTCGTTCTGGCAGGTGGTGCCGATCTTCTTCCACAGAAAGGCCACCGCATCCAGGCGCACGATATCCGCCCCCTGGTTGGCCCAGAACAGGATGATGTCCAACATCTCGATGAACACCGCGGGATTGCTGTAGTTCAGGTCCCACTGGTAATCGTGGAATACCGTCATCACCCACCTGCCCATCGCCTCGTCGTAGGTGAAGTTGCCGGGCGAGGTCTCGGGGAAGATCTCGGGCATGGTCTCCTCGAACATGTCCGGGATATCGCGGTTGTCGAAGGTGTAGTAGTAGTCCTGGTATTTCTGCTCGCCGGCACGTGCGCGGCTGGCCCACTCATGTTCGTCCGAGGTGTGGTTCACCACCACATCCAGGGTCAGCAGGATCTCGCGCCTGCGCAGATCCTTAGCCAGTGCATCCAGATCCTGCAGATTGCCGATGCGCTGATCCACATCACGGAAATCACTGACCGCATAGCCGCCGTCGCTGGCACCCTCCGGGCATTTCAGGATAGGCATCACATGGATCATGTTGATGCCCAGTTCCTGAAAATAACTGCTCTTCGATTTCAGGCCCTGCAGGTCACCGGCGAAGCCGTCGCTATACAGCGCCATACCGACCCATTCCTGACTGAGAAACCAGTTGTGGTCATTCTCACGCACCACGTCCAATGCCTTGAGGTCACCGCTCCGCTTGATGTACTGAGCCGCCATCACCTCCACCAGCCGCACCATCTGCTGCTCAAAATCATCCCGGCTGCCATACAGGTGATGGAACAGCGAATAGATGGCATAAAAATTCGCGCCCAACCGGGTATAGAAGTGACGCAGATCGCGCTTGCGGATCTCGGGCTTGAGCTTGTCGAGGATCTTGTTCAGCAGCGCGTGGGATACCTGTTCATACATGACTGCTTGGCCTGTTTATTGTTCGAGTTGCCAGTTATCGATGAAGCGGCGATAGAAGCCCGGGTCTGACACGGTTGCACCCCGCTGACCCACCAGGCCGGAGGCAAAGTTCTGGGCCCGCTGCAGGGTGAGGTCCAGTGGCCAGTCGTTGACCAGACCGAGGATCATCACCGAAGCAAAGGCATCGCCCGCACCCACCGTATCGACCACTTCGATCGCTGCTTGCGGCGCAATATCAAAACGATCACCCGCCCCCGTGAGCACTTCAGCGCCGGCGGCGCCGTGGGTCAGCACCAGACCATCCAGGCTGGATTCAGCCAGAAAGGCCGCAGCACGCCCCGTCACATCGCCAGCGGAAGCAGCGAGCAGATCGAGCTCATCGGTATTGAGCTTGACCCAGTGTGCCTCGCGCACCATGGCCAGCACCTGTTCCCGCCGCCACCAGGGCGGCCGCAGATTAACGTCGACAAATACCGTTTCAGGCTTGCAGGCGCGAATGGCCGCAGCGGTCCGGCTTGATGTCTCGCCCCGCAGCGCCAGGCTGCCGTGATAAAGCAGACGGCAATCCACCGTCCCCGTTGGGTCCGACTCGATCATATCGTAGGCACAGGGCTCGACGATGTCATAGCTGGGCTCGCCGTCGACAAGGCGGACACTCACCCGACCGGTGGGATACTGTGTATCGATCTGCACGCCCGTTGTATCCATACCCCAGTCGCGCATCGCACGGCGGACGTTCTCGCCTTCAGGGTCATCGCCCACCCGGCTGATGAAGTACGGTGCCTGACCAAAGGCCTGCAGGTGCCATGCGACATTGAAGGGTGCACCACCCAGCACCCGCTTGCCATCCGGAAAGTGATCGAACAGCACCTCGCCGAAGATACATAGCCGACCGCTCATGTCCTGCCTGCTGTCATGTTGAATCCGTCCTCTCCCGCCTGCCGCCGCGGATCGTCACCGCTGCGTTCAGCCATGTCGTGGCCGCGCCCGTCCTTCACACCCATGAAGTCACCTGGCACGAACGTGTTTTGTGCCCCACCTCGTGCCCGGTGCCCTCCCGGCCATTGTGGGGCGCACTGCGGGTGCTCACGCATCGACCAGCGGCACCTCGCAGGCATTGAAGAAATCATAATGATCGATGGCCTCCAGCAGGCCCAGCGCATGGGGTTGTTCGGCAAAATAGATCCGCTCCTGGTCCACCAACTGGGACAGTTCCTCGTGGTGACGGTTGCCGACCACCACCGCCAGGGTGTTGCCGCGCATCATGTCCTCGTCGGCACCCGAGCCGCCCGCCACCAGGATGTGTTCGAGGGGGATATCGAGACGTTGCGAGACATAGCGCAGTGCCTGCCCCTTGGAGGCACGCGACGGCACGATGTCGAGGAACTGGCCGAAGGAGCTGATGACGTTGGCGGTCAGTTCCTTCTGCCGCAGCAAGGCGATGATCTCGTCCAGCGAGGGCGCCTTCCGGGGGTCGAAATAATAGGATACCTTGAACGGGCTTTGCTCTTTCGCCGGCTGGAGTTGCAGGCCGGGAAGATCGGCCAATACCCGCCGAACCCGTTGCCGGTTCCAGTCATGGTCGATGTGATCGGCCCACCAATCGTCCTCTGTCAGCGACTGGCCGTAGTGGATACGGGTGCCCAGGCCGCTGATCAGCACATCGGGCCTGGGGATGCCGTGTTTTTTCATCAGCGCCAGTGCGCTGTCGATGCGGCGTCCGGTGGCAATGCCGAAGGTCACACACTTACGGTTCGCCCGGATCACCTCGATGAAACGCCGCAGTCCCCTCGCGTGACCCACCAGGTTCTGGTCCAGGTCGGTGAAGATCGCCCGGTCCCGATAACGTATCGCCCGTGCTGCCGGGCGCTCGCGGGGGATCGGATGATGCTTGCCGGGCAGCGCCCGTATCCTCGCCAGGTAGCTCTCGGCATGGGCCTGCCAGGCGTAATGCCGGCGTACCCCCTCGATGCCGTTGTGCGAGGCCCGCGACCAGGAATCGTGATCCTGCAGCAGCCGCAGCAACGCATCGGTGATGGCGGCCGTGTCCAGCGGGTCGACCAGTTCACCGTTGCGGCAGTTGCCGATGATGTCCACCGGCCCGCCGTTCTCGGTCGCCACCACCGGCAGGCCGCTGGCCGCCGCCTCCAGCAGGGTCAGGCCGAAGGGCTCGGTGAGCGCCGGGTTGATGAACACGCCACCCCCCGCCGCGACCAGGCGGTAGATCTCCGCGACCTCGTCTGCATGGTGATGTTTGGGGATGGCCACCCGGCCATAGAGGTCATAGCTGTCGATCAGCAGCAGGATGTTGGTCAGCACCGACTGGGCACCGGCATCCATGTCGCGGATGTCATCGCGGTTGCCGGCGACGATCAACAGGTTGGCCGCCTGTTGCAGGGCCTGCGACTCACCATAGGCCTCGATCAGGGTGGCGATGTTCTTGCGCTCGTCCGGCCGCGACAGGGCGAGGATCAGCGGCTTGTCGGGCTGGTGGAGAAAGGGCGCCAACTTGTCGGCGAAGGCCGTTGTCTCGCCCGCCCGCGGCGGGTGGAATTGCTCCAGGTCGGTGCCCGGCGGGATGACCGCCATGCGATCGGGGTCGTAGTAGTTGTAGAGCCCGTACTGCTCCTCTATCTCGTTGTGGGTACTGGTGATCACCAGGTCGGCGTTGGCCAGGACCTCTTCCTCGGCATCGATGCGCCGTTCCATGTTGTAGGTCTGCTCGATCTCCTCGCGCGACAGGCCACGGGCCAGCAGCCGCTTGCGCTTGTCACGACCCAGCGAGTGGCCGGTATGGATCAGTGGCACGCTCAGCAGGTTGGCCAGGCGCACGCCGACATAGCCGGCATCGGCATAATGGCTGTGCACCAGGTCGGGCATGCGGGGCTGCTCGTTGAGCCAGTTGACCAGGTTGTCCATGAAACTGTCGAGGTGATCCCACAGCTGTTCCTTGGGGATGTATTCCTCGGGTCCGGCATCGATGCGCACGATGCGGGCCTTGTCGGAGAGGGATTCGATGGGCGCGGCATAGTCATCGCTGACCGCCGGATCGACCACCCGGCGGGTGACCAGGTCCACTTGGCCGACATCGTCGCGTTCGGCCAGGGCACGGGCCAGATCGACCACGTACTTGGTCTGTCCGCCGGTATCGGCGTCACGACCGAGTTCCAGGTCATGGGCACGGATCAGCCCGTGAACACTGATCAGAAGCAGGTACTGCCTGTCTTTCGTATGCGCCATGAACCCCCGTCGCGCCATGCCATCCGCCGCCACCGGCCAGGTGGGGACAACCTTACGCCAGCGGCGGCCAAAGGCCCGCCGGAAGGCACCGGATCACACCCTGATCACGGCTTTCCCACCTAAACAAAAGGCATGGCCTTTTTCAAGTCGAGCCCCCTGCCCGCCCTCCCGTGCATGAGACCTGCAGCGGCCCGGGGGCGGCTTGTGCGTTCTCTATTTGTTCTATAATCTAGACAACCCGTAGCAATCTGTCGCCGTGTCGCCGCCATGCCGTTCTCGCCACACAGATCCGACTTTCCCTGGCCCCGTGCCATCATCCTGGTGGACATGAACGCCTTCTTCTGCAGCGTCGAGCAGATCGACCATCCGGAGTGGCAGGGGCGGCCCATCGGCGTGACCAACGGCGCCCAGGGCACCTGCATCATCACCAGTTCCTATGAGGCCCGCGCCTATGGCATCCGCACCGGCATGCGCCTGAAGCAGGCACGGCGGCTGTGCCCGGAACTGATCCAGGTCCCGGCCAACCCCACGCGCTACGCCGAGGTGTCATCCAGCATCATGGACGCGCTCACCCAGCTGACGCCGGACGTGGAGGTGTTCTCGGTGGACGAGGCCTTTCTCGATGTCACCCGCTGCCAGAGACTCTGGGGCCACCCCGAGGCCATCGCCCGCCAGGTCAAGCGCATCGTCTGGGAGGCCTCGGGCGGGGTGCTGTGCTCGGTGGGCCTGAGCGGCGACAAGACCACCGCCAAGTACGCCGCCAAGCTCAACAAGCCCGACGGGCTGACGGTGATCCCGCCTTGGCAGGCGCGGCAGGCCCTGGCGCCCGCCCCGGTCACCGAGCTGTGCGGCATCGCCAAGGGCATCGGCCGCTACCTGGCCGAGCGCGGCGTGCACTGCTGCGGTGACATGGCCAAGCTGCCCATCGGCGAGCTGGGCAGGCACTTCGGCAACCCGGGGCGGCGCATCTGGCTGATGGCGCAGGGTCTCGACCCGGATCCCGTCAACACCCACGTGTCCGCCCCCAAGTCCATCGGCCACGGCAAGGTGATGCCACCGGACACCCGTGATCCGGAGGTGGTGCACACCTTCCTGCTGCACATGGCGGAGAAGGTCTGCACCCGGCTGCGCCGCCACCATTTCCAGGCCGGGCTGTTCTTCATCGGCCTGCGCAGCGCCGACGGTTGGTGCGGCGGCAAGTACCGCTGCGACCCGCCCACCAGCCACGGCCCGGACCTGATGCGCCTGTGCCGCCGCGTCATGGCGCACGACTGGCACGGCGAGGGCGTGTTCCAGGTGCAGGTCACCGCGCTGGACCCCCACCCCGCCGACGGCCAGCGCGACCTGTTCGCACCCGATACCACAAAGCGCGACCGGCTCGACCGGGCCATGGACGCGGTCAACAACCGCTACGGCGAATTCACCCTGGCGCCAGCCCGCCTGCTCGGCCGCTCGGCCATGCCCAACGTCATCGCCCCGGCCTGGAAGCCCTTCGGCCACCGCGAGACCATCCTGAAAAGCGGTGGCTGAGCATGTGCGGCGGCGTCTATTACCTGATCGACGGCGAGGAGGTGCGCACCTACTTCCCCAACCCCAAGGCGCGCCTGCCGGTGAAGAAAAAAGATGGCGGCATCGAACTGCTGCCCTGGGGCCGGCGCCAGAACCAGGCCGGGCGGCTGCCGCTGGGCGGCTGGGCGCGACTGGAATCCATCTACGAGGGGCGCTGGGACCGCTGGTCACCCACCCCGGTGAAGCTGATGCTGTCCCAGTTCATGGAAAAGGACATCGAGGGCCACAGCCACTGGTTCGACCTCACCCCCGGCAAGTGGGTACAGGGACTGGTGGCCCACGCCGGCAACGAGCGGCGCATCTACGTGGTGACCATCACCCCGGAGATGAGCGACGCGGTGCACGAGCGCTGGCCGCGCATACTCAGCGGCTGAGGCACCGTCTTATTGCGGCACGACGTAGCCGTCGCTCAGGGTCTTGAGGAAGGCGACCAGATCGGCCTCCTCGTCCGGCGTCAGGCCGAGGTTACCCATCTGCTCGACCTCCAGGTTGTCGGCCACCTCGGGCGGCGCCCACTTGGGGTCGATGTCGCGGGTGTTGTAGAAGTCCACCACCTCTTCCAGGGTCTGGAACACGCCGTTGTGCATGTAGGGCGGCGTCAGCGCCACGTTGCGCAGGGTCGGCACCTTGAACTTGCCGTTCTCCAGCACCGACAGGACCTCGGGATTCGCACCCAGGCCCAGATCGACGAAGGCCGCACCGTCGGGGTTGAACTCGGGTGGCAGGTTGTAGAAGGGGTTGTCCGGGTTACGCGGAACGCCGATGTTGCGGTAGCTGTGATCGGTGAACGAGGTCACCTCGTGGCAAGCCGCGCACTGGGCCTTGCCATCGAATAACATAAAACCCCGCAGTTCCTGCTCGCTGAGTCGCTCCTCACCGGCGAGATAAGCATCGAACTTTGAGGTGAAAGGCAGGACCGCCCGGGACTGCTGCATGACCGTCAGGGCATTGGTCAGATAGCCGAAGGCCACATCGGTATCGTCCAGGCTGCCTGCGCCGAACACTTGCTCGAACAGCGGCGCGAACTTCGATCCACGGATCAACTGAATGACGCCCTTGTTCAGGCTGCCGACATCGATACCCATGATGAAGGCATCGAGCTTGCTTGGAGCAGAATCCTCCAGTCGCGTCTGCTGAAAGGCCGCCAAGGCATCTACGACCTGGTCAAAGGCTGTCTCGACGTCATTCAGACTGCCCTTGCCGTAGACCAGTTCGAATAACGCGGCATAGTCCGAGTTGCGGATCTTTTCGATGACGCTGGCCTTGTCCGGGTTGGCCATTTCCAGGGGGTTCAGGAAAGGCCCCTTGGCCTGTTCCACCAGGTCGGTCGCCCGTCCGTCGAGGAACTGACCACCGAGGTAGCGCTGAGTGACATCATCGTAGTGGAAGACGGGGCTGAGGGGCGCATAGGTGATGGAAGGCGCATTGCGCTTTCCAAAACGGTCCGGGTGCGCACCCTGCGAGACAGGCAGCCCTGGGTCCGGGTCGGCAAAGCCTGCCTCGGGGTCATGGCAACTGGCGCAGGACTGACCCGGCGGCGAGGAAAGGTTGGTATCAAAGAAGATGCGTCCCCCCAGTTCATCCTTACAGCCGGCGAGGATGATCGAGGCCGACAAAACGGCCAGGGAAAAGAGAAATCTACTCACATTCGTCACCGGTATTTACACCACAAATACGGCGTGTCCTGAACAAACACGGATGAACAATCACCAGGCTCGGGCGTCAGCACCGGTGTCATGGTGGGTTTTATCGATAGCGACAGTCAAAACTTTAGTCCCACTGCTGCGTTGATCACATGTGATTTGATTGAGATCAAATACCCACACGTCTGATAGGGCGTATTGTGGAAATACATTCTGAATCAGGAATGTAATTATCATTAAAGGTAAGTATTCCGAGATAGAAGTCTGAGATTATATCTGGAGAGAGGATACCAAGATGCGCAAATGGGGAACCCGATTTAACTTCAAGGTCGTAATGACCGCCTTGTTGGGCACGCTACTGATTGCAGGTACTGCCTCAGCCAAATCGTTGTATGTCATCGCGAGCATCAACCGTTCGCCCTCGCCCATACATACCTATGATATCCAGGGCGCACCGAATTATCTGGTATTCCAGGCCGGTCAATCCATCCCCTTCCGTGGCGGCGGCGCAGTGGGCATTGCGCTGGACTCGGACTCCGCGAAACTGTTCGTAACCTACGAGGTTTCCAATGTCATTCAGTTGGTGGATGCCACCACCTTTGCTGACCTTGGGACAACAACTGCGCCGGGTGCCAGCAATCTCTCGGGCATCGTAGTGGACCAGGGCAAGAGCCGCGTCTATACCATCGACCGGTTCACCAACAACCTGTATGTCTATGACTGGGATGCCACCACCGATACGCTGACCCTGGTACCGGGTGGTACGGGGCCGGGTGGGTCATTCGTCTTGAGTGGAGTGAGCTTTGCTTATGGTATTGCACTGGACGAGACTCGTGATCGTCTCTACATCGCAGACAACAGCAGCAACACGGTGCGTTACTTCGAGACCACCAACTTCACCGAAGCCGGAAACATCACCCTAGCCACGCATCGCCCAATCAGCATAGCGGTGGATCAAAGCAGAAACTTCCTCTACACCGGCGCCTCAGTCAGCGGTGACCGCAATCTGGTCAAGTACGACCTCAACACCGATACCGAGACTGCCGTCTCCATTGAGACATCGACGGGTGGCACCGCCAGTGAAGGTGTGATCGGCGTGGCGGTCGACGAGGACACGGGCTACGTCTATGTCACCACCGGTTTTACAGGGGATCGTCTGCTGGCCTTCGACTCCAATCTCGCTGAAGTGAAGATCTTCAGTAAAGCCGAGTTGCAGGCCTTCGACGCGACCAACCTCTGGGGTGACCCCACCGGTATCGCTATTCCCCGTGCCGACATCAGCTTCAACCCACTGAACTTCAGCAAGGATTCGAATACCGGAGGCACCGGCGAGGTCGGTAGCGGTCAGAACCTGACCTATGACCTCTGCTACGACAACACCGCCAACACCAATCCGGTAAACAATGTCGTCATCACTGATGCCGTGCCCACTGGCGCAACCTTCGTCTCGGCCACCGGCGGCGGCACCCTGGCTGCAGGCACCGTGACCTGGACTATCGGCAACCTGGCCGCAGGCGCGCCACAGGCTTGTGTGCAGCTGGTGCTGAACATCACCGCCGCCGAGGGTGGCACGGTGACCAACACCGCCACCATCGACAGTGACGACACCCCGCCCACCTCACAGACCGACGTGGTAGACGTGGTGGCCGGCGGCACCGATGTGGACGTTGTGGGTACCGGCGGTGGCTCCGCCACCGGCCCGCTGGAGATCGTGCTGTTGATGTCCGGCCTGGGTGCCCTGCTGGCCCGAAGGAGGAAGACCATGCGCAAACAACACAAGGCGGCCTTGGGTGCACTCCTCGTGGCGGGTGGTGCCATGGCACTGAGCCCCGTAGCGAACGCCGCCAACCCCTTCTATGTAGGTGCCAGCGGTGGTATTGCCCAGGCAAGCTACAGCGCCACGGATCTGGTGAATGCATTGCCGGGGTACACACTGAGCAACGTCAGTGTCGATGATTCCGACACCGGCTGGAAGCTCTTCGCCGGCTGGCAGTTCCATCCCAACTTCGCGGTGGAGGCGGCCTATGTTGACCTGGGAGAGATCAAGAGCTCCTACAGCGCCACCGCCGTGCCGGACGTGCAGCAACTGCTCGATGACACCGCCGCCATCCATCCCTACATGGCCAATGGTTTCACACTGGCTGGTGTGGCCAGCTACAACATCAACCCCAAGGCCTCGGTCATGGGCAAGGTCGGCCTGTTCAGTTGGGATGCCGAGGCGGATATCACCGAAATCAATACCGGTGCCAACTCCAAGGTGGACCAGGACGGCACCGACCTGATGTTCGGGTTGGGTGCCAAGTATATGGTGACACCCCAGTGGGGCATCCGTGCCGAATGGGAGAGCTACGATCTCGACTGGGATCGGGTGGACTTCTTCAGCCTCGGCGCCGAGATCCATTTCTGAACCGCAAACCAACCGAGTATCGATATGGAGAGCCGGGCGTAATGCCCGGCTTTTGTTTTCCGGCGGCACCGAGACAATCGCCACTCGGGCCTCCCGCCACTTGTATCCAACCACCCTGCCCCTTTAAGTTGCACCAATGAGTGTATCCGGACAAATCCCGAAGGCCTTCGGCCAATATCTGCCCCCCCTTGTCATCCTGGCAATCTCTGGGTTGTTGCAGGCATCGGGCAAGGAAACAGTCCTGCTGTTGCGCTACGACCGGCAGGCCATACTCGATGGTGAGATCTGGCGACTGCTGACCGGTCATCTCGTCCACCTCGGCTGGAGGCACTTGGCATTGAATGCCGTCGGGTTGTGGCTGATCTGGCTGCTGTTCGGCCGGGAATGGTCAGTGCGTGGCTGGTTGTTGCTGTTCCTGCTGATCGCCCTCGGCGTGTC
>JANTHH010000047.1 GCA_024762485.1 Chromatiales bacterium | reverse complement strand
CTGGGCGGATGGCCTGCACTCGCTGCGCTTTGCCGCAGAACTCCCGGCGTTCATACCCGGCCAGTTCGCGCGTATCGGGCTCGACGTGGACGGTGAACGCATCGCCAGACCTTATTCTCTGGTCAGCGCCGCCGGTGATGCCATCGCCGAGATCTATTTCAACCAGGTGCAGGACGGGCCACTGTCACCCCGCCTTGCCAGCCTGAGGCCCGGCGATGAACTGTGGGTCAACAAGCGTGTCTCGGGCTTTCTCACCCTCGACGAGGTACCGGATGCGCGCCATCTCTGGCTGCTGGCCACGGGCACGGGGGTGGGACCGTTCGTCGCCATCCTCCGGCAGCCGCAGACCCTCGAGCGTTTCGAGCGGGTGGTGCTGGTTCATTCGGTGGGCACTGCGGCGGAGCTGGGCTACCGGCAGACGATCGAACAGCTTTGCCAGGCACACCCCGGGCAGCTGCACTATCTGCCGACGGTGACCCGCGAAGCGGTACCCGGCACGCTGCCCCGGCGTATCCCCCATACCCTTGCCGACGGCACGTTGGAGCAGGCCGCGGGGGTCCAGCTCGGGCCAGCGGACTCGCATGCCATGCTCTGTGGCAGCAATGTCATGATCAGCGACACCACTGAGGTGCTCAAGCAGCGGGGCATGCAACGCCATCTGCGCCGCGCCCCCGGCCACTTCACCCTGGAAAAATATCACTGACGACCCAAGGCCAGCGGCGCCGGCCTTTGCATTCGCCAGGGGGATTAAGGCTTTGCTGATATGCGCCGATAGCCTGTTCACTGATTGACCAATCCTGGGGTGTTCGCTGCGCCTTTTGCTGGATGCAAGCACCGCGTGCGTGTCTGTGCTGACAGAGCCCCAGAGGTCAGAATCCAGGGAGGCGTGATCACATGAACTATGCATTGACCATCGGCATCGTCCTGGCCGAGTTTCTGGCCGTGGGCGTGGTCGTCTTCTTCGTCATGCGACGGCGCTGCCGGGTCAAGGCTGCCGCCACCGCAACCGCCGAGGCCACACAGCCGGCGGCCCCCAAGCATGGCCTGCGGGATTTCCTGGAATCGGAACTGGCCCGCATGCGCCAGGTCGTCGACATCCTGTCCGATGACCTTTCCTCGGAGGAGCGGCAGGCACTGGGCAAGCGGATCGCGATGCTGGAAGCCGAATATGCCATGTGCAGCGAACTGGAGGGTGACGATTCGCTCGACAGCTACCAGCAGGTGGTGGTGCGTCACTACCGGGCGGATGAACAGACGAGCCCCGAATTCAACAAGCTGCAGGCCGCCCTGGCTGGCTATCAGCAGAAGGTGGAGAATCTCGAGCGTTTCCGCGAGCTGTTCTTCAAGTCACAGGACAAGCTGTCCGAATCATTTGGCATCATCCAGGATCTGCAGGAAAAGATCGCGAGCGGTGGCGGCAGCGATGAGGAGACGGCGGGCCTGGTGGCGAGGCTGGAAGCGGAAAAACGCAAGCTGCAGAGCGAGCTCGATATCGCCGATCATGAGTTCGAGGCCATCATGGGCAATCTCAGCGACACCCCGGCAGCCAATGAGCGCCAGCCGGACATGCCGGACCTTGCTGAACTCGAGGAGACGGTCGAAAACCTGCGGGGTATAGAAGAGGAGAATCAGTTTCTGCAGGAGCAGATCCAGTTTCTGCTGAAACAGGAACTGGAGCGCGGCCATCAGTTCGAGGCCGACATCGAGGCGTTGAAACAACAACTGGAACAGAAAGACGCCAGCCACAGCGAGCTGGAGCAGAAATATCTCGAGATGGAAGGTCGTTACCTGCAGTTGGTAAACGTCTGAGGGCAGAGGACGCCATCGCCGGCATGCTGGTAAAGCCCTTGCGTGGGGGCTGATAATAGCCGCCCTTGTGTGCAACCCGGCGTGCCCCATTGATCGACCGCCTCATCCTTCGCATCGGCCGGCTGGCCGCCTGGCTCAACCTGCTGCTGGTGGGCGTCATCCTGTTGCAGGTGGTGCTGCGCTATGTCTTTCACAGCGGCCAGGTGGCCCTGGAAGAGCTGATGTGGCACCTCTATGCCACCGCCTTCATGCTGGGTCTGAGCTATGCGCTGGTCACCGACCAACATGTCCGCGTCGATCTGCTGCATGAGCGCTTGTCGCCGCGCGGCCGCGCCTGGGTGGAGGTGTTCGGCATCCTCTTCCTGCTGCTGCCCTTCGCCTGGGTGGTGTTCGATCACAGCCTGGACTGGCTGGCGGCCTCCTTCCGGGCCAACGAATCCTCTGAAAACCCCACCGGACTGCCTTATCGCTGGCTGATCAAGTCCGTGGTGCCCATCAGCTTCGGCCTGCTGTTGCTGGCGGCCCTGTCCCGACTCTGGCGCCAGCTGCGCCGGGCACTGCGCGGGGGTGGTGATGGCGATTGAGGAATGGCTGGTGCTGGCGATGCTGGCCAGCTTCATCCTGTTGCTGTTCAGCGGCTTCCCGGTGGCCTGGGTGCTGGGCGGGGTGGCGGTGTTGTTCACCGCGCTGGGTTATCTCGCCGACAGCACTCTCGATGCCGCCACCGGGCTGGACTACAACACCCTCGGCCTGCTGGTGGGGCGCATCTTCGCCATCATGGACAACTGGGTGCTGGTGGCCATCCCCATGTTCATCCTCATGGGCCTGACCCTGGAGAGATCCGGTGTGGCCGAACGCATGATGGGCTCGCTGCAGCAGCTGCTGGGCAATGTCCGCGGCGGGCTGGCCGTCAGCGTGACCCTGATCGGCGTGGTGCTGGCGGCCTCCACCGGCATCATCGGTGCCTCGGTAGTGCTGCTGGGGGTGATCTCGCTGCCGTTGATGCTGCGCCAGGGCTACGCGGCACCGCTGGCATTGGGCACGGTGGCCGGTGCCGGCTGCCTCGGCATTCTCATTCCACCGAGCATCATGCTGGTGATCATGGGCGATACCCTTGGCCTGTCGGTGGGTGACCTGTTCATGGCCGCGGTATTTCCGGGGCTGCTGCTGGGAGCGCTTTACCTGGCCTACATCCTGGTGACGGCCACCCTGCGCCCGGGGCAGGCCCCGCTGCCGGCAGGCACGGCTGCAGCCGGGCCGATCGGCCTGGGCCGACTGCTGCGTGACCTGTTGCCGGCTGCCGCGCTGATCCTCGCGGTGCTCGGCTCCATCTTCGCCGGCATCGCCACGGTCACCGAGGCCTCCGGGGTGGGTGCGGCCGGTGCCCTGCTGCTGGCCTGGGGGCGCCGGCGGCTCGATCTCCAGCAATTGGCCAGCGTGCTGCAGCAGACCCTGGGCACCACGGCCTACCTGTTCGCCATCTTTGTCGGCGCCACCGCCTTTTCGCTGGTGCTGCGCGAGCTGGGTGGCGATGAACTGATCGAATCCCTGCTCAGTGGTCTGGGACTGGGTGACTGGGGATTGATCCTGGTGGTGTTGTCGCTGGTGTTCATCCTCGGCTTCTTCCTCGACTGGATCGAGATCACCCTGATCGTGCTGCCGCTGCTGGCCCCGCTGGTGGTCGACATGGACCTGGGGGTCGGGCCGGCGGCCGGCATCGATCAGCCCCAGCTGCTGTGGTTCGCGCTGCTGGTGGCCCTGACCCTGCAGACCTCCTTCCTCACGCCGCCGGTGGGTTTCGCCCTGTTTTACCTGAAAGGTGTATGTCCGCCGGAGGTGCGGCTGGCCGATCTCTACCGTGGGGTATTGCCGTTTATCCTGCTGCAACTGCTTGCGCTGGGGCTGGTGCTCGCCTTCCCGGCGCTGGTGACCTGGTTGCCGGCCCGGGCCTATGGGTGAGCAAGCGCCCATAATTCTCGAAGAACCCGAAGAAAAACAAGGCGATTATGTTATGTTCGTCATGTTGATCGGCATTGTCCGCCACCTGCCCGAGTCATGACCAGAGACCAGATCGCCCCGATTGCTGCCAACGCCGCCCTGTTGCTGGGACTGCTGCTGATTGCCTGGGCTGCCAGTCGCCTGACCTGGCAGCTGCTCGAGCCGGCACCGAAACCAGCCGCTGCGGCACCGGTAGCCGCCGAGGTGCGCACCCGCGCCGCCGTCGATCCGTCCCGGGTACTGTCTCAGGCGCACCTGTTCGGCAGAGCCAAGGCCCCGGCCAGGCAGCAAAAGCAGGCGGCGCCGGTCTCGCGCATCAATCTGAAATTGTTCGGTGTGCTCGCCACCGGAGCCGACGATGGCCTGGCGATGATCGGGCGCGACAGCCGTTCGGTGGAACTCTATCGGGTGGGCGATCGCCTGCCGGGTGCAGCCAGCCTGCTGGAGATCCATGCCGATCATGTGCTGATCCGTCGCAATGGCCAGGAAGAGCGCCTGTTGCTGGACGAGCCGAAAAAGCTCTTCGGCGATGTCGCCACCCGGCGCGAGACCCCGCTGCCGGGCGAGCCTGGCCCCAGTCTCGGCAGCCTGCGCCAGCAGATCCTCGACAGCCCGACGGAGATCAACAAGTTGATGAGGGCACTGCCGGTGCGCCGGGACGGCGAGTTCATCGGCTACCGGCTGCAGCCACGGCGCGCAGCCCGGCCGCTGTTCGACCGGCTGGGGCTGCAGCAGGGCGACGTGGTCACGGCCCTCAACGGCGTGCCGCTGAACTCGCCCGCGCGGTCCATCGAGGCGCTGATGCGCCTGCGCGAGGCCAAGAGCGTCGTGGCGACCATCGAACGGGATGGTCAGACCATGGACATACAGGATACTTTCGAATGACGGCCGGTCGATATCGACACAACCGCAACGGGTGCATGGAATGATGTCTTTGAGAATGCCGATGAAACACCTCAACCGACTGGCCGTGCTGGTACTGATGCTGTGCTGGGTTGGTCTCGCCCAGGCCGCAGGGAAGGAAGAGGTGGCCAGCCTCAACATGCGCGATGTGGACATTCGCACCCTGGTGGATGCGGTGGCCGAGGTCACCGGCAGGAACTTCCTCCTGGACCCGCGGGTGAAGGGGCAGGTGACCCTGATCTCCGCCAAGCCGATGGCCACCGACGAACTCTACGAGGTCTTCCAGGCCGTGCTGCAGGTGCATGGCTTCGCCACTGTCCCCGACGGTGATGTCATCAAGATCGTGCCCGACTCGAGCGCCCGCCAGAGCGCGTTGCCGTTCGGCAGCACCGGCGTAGGCGGCGACCAGCTGGTGACCCAGGTGGTCGCGGTGGAGCATGTCACCGCCACCGAACTGGTGCCGGTGCTGCGGCCGCTGATCCCGCAGCAGGGACACTTGGCCGCCTACCCGCCCTCCAATGTGCTGATCATCTCCGACCGGGCAGCGAATATCGGTCGCCTGGAGCAGATCATCCGCCGCATCGACCGGGCGGACAACAGTGCCATCGAGGTGATACGTCTGCGTAACGCCTCCGCCAACGAGGTGGTGCGGGTGCTCAACAGCCTGCTCAATGCCAACCCGAAAGTGAAGAATCAGCCCGGCAAGGGGGTGATTGTGACCGCCGATGAGCGCACCAACAGCGTCTTCATCAGCGGCGACAAGTCCCAGCGCCTGCGGCTGCGCGGCCTGATCGCCCATCTCGACACCCCGCTGGAGCAGGAAGGCAACACCCAGGTGATCTTCCTCAAGTACGCCAAGGCCAAGGATCTGGCGGTGCTGCTTCAAGGGATGCTGAGCCCGCCCACTTCGGGAAAGAAGGATGCCAAGTCCGGTGCCCTGCAGCTGGTGCAGGCGGACGAATACAACAACGCGCTGCTCATCTCCGCCACCCCCGACGTGGTGCGTGAACTGAAGGCGGTGGTGCGCCAGCTCGACATCCGCCGTGCCCAGGTGCTGGTGGAGGCGGTGATCGCCGAGGTCTCCACTGATCTCAGCCGGCAGTTGGGCGTGCAGTTCGCAGTGGGCGATCCCGACGGCAAGAGCCCGGTGGCGGCCACCAACCTTGGCTCCGACACCAACTCGCTGGCGTCCATTGCCGGTGCGATCTCCGAGGGCACCTTCAGCATCGGCAGCGGCGGTTTCTTCGGGATTGCCAATCTCGATGGCAGCGGCGTGCAGTGGGGGGTGCTGGTCAGCGCGCTGGCGGGTGATGCGGCGACCAATATTCTCTCCACGCCGACCCTGCTGGCCACCGACAATCAGGAGGCGGAGATCGTCGTCGGCCAGAACGTACCCTTCATCACCGGCTCCTTCACCACCACCGGGGACACCGGCTCGGTGAACAATCCGTTCCAGACCATCGAGCGCCAGGACGTCGGCATCACCCTCAAGGTCAAGCCGCAGGTGAACGAGGGCAGTAGCATCCAGCTCGACATCGAGCAGGAGGTCTCCAGCCTCGCGGCCAGCTCGGTCCCCACAGCGGATGTGGTCACCAAAAAACGCTCGATCAAGACCACGGTGACGGTGGAAGACGGCCAGATCGTGGTGCTGGGCGGCCTGATCGAGGACAGCTACACCGACTCGCAGCAGAAGGTGCCGGTGCTCGGTGATGTGCCGGTGCTGGGCAGCCTGTTCCGTTACGACACCAGTACCAAGACCAAGCAGAACCTGATGGTGTTTCTGCGCCCGGTGATCCTCAACGACCCGGCGCTGGCCAGCAACTTTTCCGGACAGAAATACAGCCTGCTGCGCAGCCGCCAGCTGGAGAGTGATTCCCACGGCCGGGGTCTGGCCGTCGGCGAGGAGGCGCGTCTGCCGGAAAGGCTGGAGGATACCTTCGACCGGCCCCATCCGGCCCCGCCCGCGACGCCTGAGGTCGAAAAACCGGCTGCGAAGGCCCCCGTCGCGTCTGCCCCGGCGGTATCCCGGTCCCCGGCAGCCGATGCCGAGAGCGATGACGGACTCTGGGCCTACTGAGTTGAGCGCCATGCCAGACAATCCGGCCGCCACCGCTCAGGAACGCTTGCCCTATGCCTTCGCCAAACGCTTTGGCCTGCTGCTCGATGCCATCGACGAGCACGGTGCCAGGGTCTGGCACCGTCAGCCACTGCAGCCGGCGGCACTGAGCGAGCTGCGCCGGCGCCTGCGCCTGCCGCTGCAGCTCGAGCCGGTCAGCAACGCCGAGTTCGACCGCCTGCTGGCCCGGCAATACGAGCAGGGCGGCGAGGGCACCGCAGCGATGATCGCCGACATGGAGGGCGACCTGGATCTGGCCAGCATCGCCGATGCACTGCCCGAGCCGGAGGATCTGCTGGAGGCCGAGGACGATGCCCCGATCATCCGCCTGATCAACGCGGTGCTGTCCCAGGCAGTGAAGGAGAACGCCTCCGATATCCACATCGAGCCCTATCAGGATCACCTGGAAATCCGCCTGCGGGTCGACGGCACCCTGCGCGAGGTGCTGCAGCCTCCGCGCAACCTCGGCGCCCTTCTGGTGTCGCGCATCAAGGTCATGGCCCGGCTCGACATTGCCGAGAAACGCCTGCCCCAGGACGGGCGCATCTCGTTGCGTATCGGTGGCCGCGGCGTCGATGTGCGGGTCTCGACCCTGCCGTCGGCCCACGGCGAGCGGGTGGTGCTGCGACTGCTCGACAAACAGGCGGGCCGGCTCGATCTCGCCCACCTCGGCCTCGATCCCGCGACCCATGAACGGCTTCGCGAGGTCATCCACAAGCCGCACGGCATCGTCCTGGTCACCGGTCCCACCGGCTCGGGCAAGACCACCACGCTGTATGCCGCGTTGAGCGAGATCAATGATCGCAGCCGCAACATCCTCACGGTCGAAGACCCGGTGGAATATTTCATTGACGGCATCGGCCAGACCCAGGTCAATAGCAAGGTGGACATGAGCTTCGCCCGCGGTCTGCGCGCCATCCTGCGCCAGGACCCGGACGTGGTGATGGTGGGCGAGATCCGTGACCTGGAGACCGCCGAGATCGCGGTTCAGGCCGGCCTCACCGGTCACCTGGTGTTCTCCACCCTGCACACCAACACCGCCGTGGGCGCCATCACCCGCCTGCGTGACATGGGTGTCGAGCCCTTCCTGCTGTCCTCGACCATGCTCGCGGTGCTGGCCCAGCGGCTGGTGCGGCTGCTGTGTCCCGAGTGCAAGCGCGCTGCACCGGCCACCCCCGGTGAATTGGCGATGCTCGGTGTCGACAGTGCCACCCTGCAACACCCCGTGGGATGTCCGGCCTGCCGCGGCACCGGCTACCAGGGCCGCAGTGGTGTCTACGAACTGGTGTTGGTGGACGATGAGCTGCGCCAGCTGATCCACGACGGTGCCGCCGAGGCCGAACTGACCCGCGCGGCGCGGCGCGTGACCCCCGGCATCCACCAGGATGGCCTGCGTCGGGTGCTGGCCGGCGACACCTCGCTCGAAGAGGTGTTGCGGGTGACCCGGGCCGATTAGGGCGATACCTGGCCATGCCCGCGTTCGAATACGCCGCACTCAATCTCAAGGGCCGTCGGGAAAAGGGCGTCCTGGAGGGTGATTCGCCCCGCCAGGTGCGCCAGCAGTTGCGCGAGCGCGGCCTGACCCCGCTCAACGTCGAGCCGGTCGATGCCGCCAGCCGCAGCCGTTCGGGTGGCGGCCGGCTGCGCCGCGGCCACCTGGATGCCGGCGAGCTGGCCCTGCTGACCCGCCAGCTGGCCACCCTGTTGCGGGCCGGGGCACCATTGGAGGAGGCATTGGCCAACATCGCCAGCCAGACGCGCAAGGCGGCGGTGAAGCGGGTGGTGATGGGTGTGCGCTCGCGGGTGGTGGAGGGTTACAGCCTGGGCAAGGCGCTGGGCGAGTATCCCAACGTGTTCTCCGAACTCTACCGTGCCACGGTGGAAGCGGGCGAGGAGTCAGGCCACCTCGACCCGGTGCTGGAGCGTCTCGCCGACTACACCGAGTCGCGCCAGGTGATGCAGCAAAAGGTGGGCGCTGCACTGATCTATCCGGTGATGCTGACCCTGGTGGCCATCCTGGTGCTGGCCGGGCTGCTCGGCTACGTGGTGCCCCAGGTGGTGCAGGTCTTCGTCGACATGGGTCAGCAGCTGCCGCTGCTGACCCGCATGCTGCTGGCGGTCAGCCAGGCGGTGCAGGACTATGGCCTGTGGGCCCTGGGCGCGATCATCCTGCTGACCTGGGTGTGGCGCCGCCTGCTGCGTCTGGAGCCGTTCCGCTACCGGGCCCACCAGCTGCTGATGCGGCTGCCCTTCGTCGGCAACCTCTACCGCGGCCTCAACAGTGCCCGCTTCGCCCGTACCCTGAGCATCCTTGCCGGCAGCGGTGTGCCCATCCTCGATGCCATGGAGATCGCCGGCCGTGTGCTCTCCAGCCTGCCCATGCGCAAGGCTGTGCGCGAGGCCACCGAGCGGGTGCGCGAGGGCAGCCTGATCCACAAGGCGCTGGAGCGCAGCGGCCAGTTCCCGCCGATGACCGTCTACCTGATTGCCAGCGGCGAGTCCTCGGGCGAGCTGGAGCAGATGCTCGAACGCGCCGCCGAACAGCAGGAGCGCGAGGCGGACATGGCCATCACCACCGCGCTGGCGTTGTTCGAGCCCCTGCTCATCATCATCATGGGTGCGCTGGTGCTGGTCATCGTGCTGGCCATCCTGCTGCCCATCTTCGAACTCAACCAATTGATCCAGTAAGCGAACCGGAGTCTTTCATGCATCGCCCACTGTCCAAGCCCGTGTCCATGTCCTCCAGCCGGGGTTTCACCCTGATCGAGATCCTGGTGGTGATCGTCATCCTCGGCATCCTCGCCGCGGCCATCGTGCCCAACATCATGGACAAGCCCGAGGAGGCGCGCATCGCCAAGGCGAAGAACGACATCGCCGCGCTGGAGAGCGCGCTCAACACCTACAAACTCGACAACTACAGCTACCCGAGCACGGAGCAGGGCCTGGAGGCGCTGGTCAGCAGGCCCGCCGGCCAGCCCGAGCCGCGCAACTGGAACGAGGGCGGCTACCTGACCAAGAAAAAGCTTCCCGTGGATCCCTGGGGCAACCCCTATCGCTATCTCTCGCCGGGCGCGCGGGGCACCATCGACATCTACTCGCTGGGGCCGGACGGCGTGCCCAGCGAGGATGACATCGGCAACTGGCAGTAAACGGGCGTAGGGGCGCCGGGTATGTGGCGGGACCGCGGCTTCACCCTGGTGGAAGTGCTGGTGGTGGTGGTCATCATCGGTATCGTCTTTGCCGGTGGCGTGGTGCTGCTCGACCGCGGCCTGCGCGGACAACTCGAGCAGGAGTCCGAACGCTTCGATCTGCTCTACGAACTGGCCCGCGACGAGGCGATGATGCGGGCGAGTCACCGTGGCATGGGTTTCACGCTCGACGGCTACCTCTTCTACGGACTGGATGGCGAGCAGGGACAGTGGGTCGTGCTGACCGACAAGCCTCTGCAGGCGCACGACTATCCGGCCGGCATCACCGGCACCCTCTATATCGATGGTCTGGCGGTGAAGCTGCCGAGCCAGCCACCACCGAAGCCACAGGTCTGGCTGCTGTCCAGCGGCGAGACCCGGCCCTTCGAGCTGGTGCTGCAGGCGCCGGACGGTGAACGTCGCACCCTGGCCCGCGATGCCTTCGGCCGGCGTCTGGACGATGATGCGCAGCGCTAGACTGCGGCTGCACTGCAGGGGCTTCACCCTGCTGGAGATCCTGGTGGCGCTGGCCATCGTCAGCGTGGTGCTGGCTTCCCTGGTGCAACTGGCGGCCCAGGCGAGCCACAACGCCGGCTACCTGGAGCGCAAGACCCTGGCCCACTGGGTGGCGATGAACCGGATGGCGGAACTGCAGGCGACCCGCGCCCACCTGCCGACGGGCCGCAAACAGGGCACGGAAACCCTTGCCGGCATCGAGTGGACATGGCGACGCAGCGTCAAGCCGACGCCGGACCGGCAGGTGGTGCAGGTGGAGTTCGTGGTGGGGCAGGGTGACGAGCCCAGCCTGGCGGTCCTCACGGGGTTCTTTCCCAGTGCACGCTGATCATGCTCAAGCTGCCCGTGGCTTCACCTTGCTCGAGGTGCTGGTGGCGGTGGCCATCTTCGGGGTCATTGCCGCCATTGCCTACGGCAGCCTGGCGACCCTCATCAGCAGCAAACGGGGGCTGGAGGAACATGCCGGTCAGCTGTCCGATGTCCAGCTTGCGCTGCAGCTGATGCAGCGCGATCTTGCCCAGGCGATCGACCGCCCGGTGCGCGATCAGCTCGGTGGCGAGGAGGCGGCCATGGTGGTGAGCGGCAACGGCGTCCAGCTCGCCTTCACCCGTCTCGGCGAGGACATCGAGTTGCTGGACATGCCACGCAGCCGACTGGAGCGAATCGAGTACCAGCTGCGCGGCGAGACGTTGTGGCGCGTGCGCTGGCGGCAGCTCGACCGGGTGCAGGGCACCCGGGCCAACGAGATGCTGCTGATGGACCAGGTCGGCCGCTGGCAGCTGCGGTTTCTCGATCGTGTCGGCGACTGGCACCCGGACTGGCCGGCGCCCGGCCAGACCGCACCACTGCCGGCGGCGGTGGAGGTGATCCTGGAGCATCCCGCCTGGGGGACGCTGCGCCGGGTCCTGGTGGTGCAGCCGTGAACGGCGCCCCGGCCTCACACCGCCGCCAGGGGGGCATCGCCCTGCTGATGGTGATGGTCATCGTCGCCCTCGCCACCCTGCTGGCCACCGAGCTGGTGCGTCAGCAGCAGTTGCAGGTGCACCGCGGCGGCAATCTGCTGCACGGTGACCAGGCCTTCGAGTACGCCCTCGGCGGAGAGGTCTGGGCCCGCCGGCTGCTGCTCAAGGATGCTGCCGACAGCTCGCACGACAGCCTGGACGAGTTCTGGAACCAGGGGCTGCCGCCCACGCCGATCCCCGGCGGCACCATCAGTGGCCGCCTGCGCGGACTGCAGGGCCGCTTCAATCTCAACAACCTGCAGGCCGGTCAGCAACCGGACACGCTGTGGAACGAGCGTTTTGAGCGCCTGCTGAAGGATCTCGACCTGCCGGACGGGTTGCGTCTGGCCGCTGTCGACTGGATCGATGCGGACAGCGAGGTGCAGCCCGGTGGTGGTGCCGAGGACGATTTCTACTCGCGTCTGCCCGAGCCCTATCGTGCGGCCAACCGCCCCTTTGCCGATGTCAGCGAACTGCATCTGCTGCGCGGCGTCAGCAGCGAGATCTACGCTACCCTGTTGCCGCAGGTCACCGTGCTGCCGGACAAGACCCAGCTCAACGTCAATACCGCGCCCGGCGAGATGCTGCAGGCGCTGGGCCTGAGCAGCGCCGAGGCCGAGGCGGTCATCGCCGCCCGTGACAAGACGCCCTTCAAGACGCTGGATGCCTTCACCGGACTGCCGGTGATCGCCGCGGCCATCGATGGCGGGGACTTCGACGACTCGGCGCTGACGGTGAGCAGTGAATATTTTGAACTCGAAGTGGCAGTGGCCATGGGCGACCAGCGCCTGGTGCAGTACAGTCTGCTGAAACGTGATGGCAAGGATACGGTGACCGTGCTCGCACGCCGCCGCAGGGGATGGTGAGAACGATGGAAGAAGCCGTGCTGTACAGCGCCGTCGGGGCCGGACAGGCCCGCTGGTTGCTGCTCGACAAGGCTGGCGAGCCCGCAGGTGACACCCGGCAGGGCACGCTGGCGGAGGCCGCCGCCGAACTGGCGGGTCGACGGCTGACCTGGGTCATTCAGGGCGAGGACGTGTGGCTCGGCGAACGGGTGATTCCGGCACGCAGCCGCCGCCAGCTGGCACAGGCGCTGCCCTATGCCCTGGAGGACGAGCTGACCAGCGACGTGGACGAACTGCTGTTTGCCCACGTGCCGCTGGCCGAGCGCACCGGGGTGGCAGTGATCGACCGGCAACTGCTCGAGGACGGCGTCGGGCAGCTGCGCCAGGCGGGGTTGAAGCCCGCGCGTATCCTGCCGGATGTGCTTCTGCTGCCGCTGCCGGAGGATGGCTGGTATCTCCGTGAGGATGACGGGCGGGTACTGTGCCGCCAGGGGACGGTGGCCGGTTTTGTCTGCGAGCGGGAGAACCTGCCGCTGCTGCTGGAGGCGGCACTGGGCGCCGCGGGGGAACAGCGTCCGGCACGGCTGCTGCTCGAGGGCGACATCGACCTGGGCACGCTTGCTACCGAACTGCCGGCTATCGAGCCGGTGGCCGTCAAGCCGCTGCTGAGGCGGTTTGTCGAGGGCCTGGCACAGGCACCCCGGATTGATTTCGCCGGCCTGATAGAGGCCGGCGACGGCACCGCCACGACACTGCGCCGGCGCTGGCTGGTCGCCGCCGGCCTGGCGCTGGCCGCCTTCGGTCTGCTGCTGCTCCAGCGCGGCATCGAGCTGCACCGGGTCAGCAACTTCAACAGTGAGCTCGCCCAGGCCATCGAGCAGGTCTATCGCGACACCTTCCCGCAGGCACGGCGGGTCGAGGATGCCCGGGTGCAGATGGGGCAGAAGCTGCGCGCGCTGCAGGCCGGTGGTGCCGGTAGCAGCGGTTTCCTCGACACCCTGTCGGCGATTGCACCGGCGCTCACGGCCCAGTCCGGGCTGAAGGTGGAGGGCATCGAATACCGTGACCGGCTGCTGGTGCTGCGCGTGCAGGGCCGCGACCTGCAACAGCTCGATCAGCTCAAGCAGGCCATCGAGTCCCGGGGGGTGGGCGA
The DNA here is from genome assembly GCA_024762485.1 of Chromatiales bacterium. GTDB lineage: Bacteria > Pseudomonadota > Gammaproteobacteria > Chromatiales > Chromatiaceae > JANTHH01. Next base: position 1,186 of record JANTHH010000047.1, on the reverse strand, counting down.
GGCGGAGATCCAGTCGGTCAACCAGGCGGCGACGGGTGTCACGGCACAGCTGAAGATCCGGGAGCGCAGGGCATGATGGAATGGTGGCAGGCACGGGAGCCGCGCGAGCGCATGGCCCTGCTGGTGGCGTTGGCGGTGATCCTGGCAACACTGGGCTACAGCCTGCTCTGGCGCCCCCTGAACGAAGACCTGGCCAGGCAGCGGCACCGCGCCGAGGTGCAGCGCGAGACGCTGGCCTGGATGCAGCAGGCGGCGCAGCAGGTGAAGGCGCTGCAGAGACAGCCTCAGTCCCGCCGCGCGTCCAGTCGCTCGCTTCTTTCCGAGGCGGAACGCGCCGCCGCGCAGACAGGCCTCAAAGGCCGCCTGAAACAGCTCAACCCGGAGGGGCGCGACAAGCTGCGAGTGACCGTGCAGGATGCCGCCTTCGATGATTTCATCCAGTGGCTGGGCCGTCTGCAGCAGGCTGGTATCACCGCCAGCAGCCTGACCCTGTCGCGCATCGACGACGGGCCGACGATCCAGGCACGGCTGCTGCTGGAGCGTCGCCGCTGAGCATGTTCACACCACGGCGACTGACCCTCATCGGGCTGCTGGCTTACGGCCTTTTCCTGCTGCTGCAGCTACCGGCCAGCCAGCTGCTGGCCCGCATCGCTCCACCCACCGGCTGGTCGCTGGATGCGCCGCATGGCAGCGTCTGGCATGGCGGGGTCGACCGGTTCGGCCACCAGGGCAGGGCGCTCGGCCGGCTGCAATGGTCCGTGCGCCCCTGGGCGCTGCTGCTCGGTGAGCTGCGCGCCGACTGGCATTGGGAAGGTCCCTACGGCACGGCACGGGGCGAGGCCCGCTATGGCCTGATCGGTCGGCAGTTGAGCATCCACGATCTGCACACCGATCTCGCCATGGCACTGGTGTCCGATCTCGGCTGGTCGCCGTTTCCCCTGCAGGGGCGCCTCGCCGCGACCCTGGCACGGGTCGATCTGGATACCGGCTTTCCGGCATTGCAGGGAAAGGCACACTGGCAGCAGGCGGGGGTGAAGGTGGGCGATGAGGCGCTCTCCTTCGGTCGGGTGGATCTCCAGGCCGAGCCGCGCAAGGATCACACCCGCCTGGCGCTGAGCAGCGTGCCGGGCGATGTGGCCGTCCAGGGCGAGATCAGGCTGCAGCCGGCGGCCCGGGTGGGGCTCGA
>JANTHH010000046.1 GCA_024762485.1 Chromatiales bacterium | reverse complement strand
CTCTACGAGGCCGCCTCCTGCCTGGCCGAGGACCAGACCGGCAACAAGGACGCCCTGCGCCAGCTGATCGCGGTCATCATGGGCACGGTGCGCGCCAGCGCCGCCGGTGACAGCCAGGCCGAGGATGAACTGCAGCAGGAAGAGGTCGCCCGTGTCACCCACTTCCGCCTGCTCGAACAGCCCCTGGTGGCCGAGCTGCTGCACCCGCAGAGCCTCATCGAACCCGACGAACTGGCTGCCACACTATTGAGCGAGGACGATGCCGCGCTCACCGCGGCACTGGAGCTGTTCGATGAGGAGCAGCTGATGCTGCTGGTGCGGGAGGCGCAGCAACTGCTGGCAGCCAGGGACCCGGAGCGGACCCTGCTGCCACAGGCCTGGCAGCGTCTTGCGCTGCTGGAGTCCCGCCTGCAGGGCCAGGGCGCCAGGGCAGGGGCATAGTCTTTCTCATCGCCAGGCGATGGCCAAAGGTGCAGCTGGCGACTTCAGTGGTGGCGCCGTTTCCCGGCCTTTCCCCTTCAGACCCGGGCCTGCATCAGGTGGATCCTGACGCTGTGCAGCAAGTGGCACGTCAAACAGCTGCCGTTGGCCACGCTGCAGCGAACAAGCGGTCGTTCAGCTAGGCCCTCCCGATGAACGGCGTTGTCTTGGGCCTGGATGCGATATCGGCAGGCAATATGGCGCCCGGAGTGATGTTTGCCCGCAGCCTGGCTGCAGTCACTTTGTCATGCCCCGTCGTGCCCGATCGATAAAGTCCTGCAGATAGGGCCGATGCTGCTCAGCATGGCGGATGGCGGCGTGGAGGGTGCCGTGCATGCCGTCCACGCCGAGCGGGCGGGTGACCAACCCCAGGCCATCGGCTTGGTGGTCCAGCACCCAGTCGGGCAGCACCGCCACGCCGCGACCACTGGCCGCCAGCATCAGGATCACCCCCGTCAGCTCGGCCTGTCGCACCTCGGCCGGTTCGATGCCGGCGGGCTGCAGGAAACGACTGAACACATCCAGGCGCTGGCGCTGCACCGGGTAGGTGAGCAGGGTCTGGTCGGCCAGGTCGTCGGGTTCGATGAATGCCCGGGCCGTCAGCGGGTGGTCACTGGCCATCACCAGCAGTGCCTGATAGTCGAAGAGGGGCTCGAAGACCACGTCGGCCAGTGCGCTGGGATCAGAGCTGATCACCAGGTCGACATCGCCATGCTGCAGTGCCGGGATGGGCGCGAAGCTGACCCCCAGGCGGATGTCCACCTCCACCGCCGGCCAGCACCGGCGAAACGCCGCCAGCACCGGCATCAGCCATTCATAGCAGGCATGGCACTCGATGGCGATGTGCAGCCGTCCGACCTCACCGGCCGCGACCCGGCGCAGCCGTGCCTCGGTGTTTTCGATCTCCGGCAGCACCCGGCCCGCCAGCTCCACCAGCGCCTGCCCGCTGGGGGTCAGGCTCAGTGGCTTGGTGTTGCGCAGGAACAGCGGCACCGCGAAATAGGTCTCCAGCGATTTGATCTGGTGCGACAGCGCCGACTGGGTCAGGTGCAGCTGTTTGGCGGCACGCGCCAGGCTGCCGTTGTGATGGATGGCAAGCAGGCTACGCAGGTGACGGGTCTCGAGAAACATGAGCAGAATTCATTAAAAACAATAAAACCATGAGATTGTCACAAGTCTCGTCGGCGCACAAACTGCTCGCCTCCATCCCACCCGAGAGGCAGCAGCCCCATGAGCATTACCCACAACCTTGGTTTTCCCCGCATCGGCGAACAACGTGAACTGAAAAAGGCCCTGGAGGCCTACTGGCGTGGCGAGACCGATCAGGCGACGCTGTGTCAGGTCGGCGCCGAGCTGCGCCAGCGTCACTGGCAGCAACAGGCGGATGCCGGTCTGGATCTGATCCCGGTGGGTGATTTCTCCTGGTACGACCAGGTGCTGGACCTGTCGGCGATGCTCGGCGTGGTGCCCGAGCGCTTCGGCTGGCACGGTGATGCGGTGGATCTCGATACCTATTTCCGCATGGCGCGTGGCCGCGCGCCCAACGGTAACCCCGCTGCCGCCTGCGAGATGACCAAGTGGTTCGATACCAATTATCACTATCTGGTGCCGGAATTCAGCGCCAATCAGGCATTCAGGCTGGCCACCGACAAGCTGTTCGACGAGGTGGCCGAGGCCCAGGCCCTCGGTCATGCGGTCAAGCCCGTGTTGCTCGGCCCGGTCAGTTACCTGTGGCTGGGCAAGGCCAAGGATGACGGCCTGGCGCGACTCGAGCTGCTGGCGCAGCTGTTGCCGGTGTACGAGCAGATACTGGCGCGGCTCGCAGGGCAGGGCGTCGAGTGGGTGCAGCTGGACGAACCGATCCTCACACTCGACCTGCCCGCCGCCTGGCAGGCGGCGCTGGAGTCCACCTACAACCGGCTGCAGCAGGTCGGCGTGAAGCTGCTCGTGGCTAATTATTTCGGTCCGCTGGGTGACAACCTGGGGCTGGCCTGCCGGTTGCCGGTGGCGGGTCTGCACCTGGACGCGGTGCGTGGTGGCGATGAGATCGACAGCGTGCTCGGTTGGCTGCCCAGCTACCGCGTGCTGTCCCTCGGGGTGGTGGACGGGCGCAATGTCTGGCGCGCCGATCTGTCGACCCTGCTGGCGCGGCTGATCCCCTGGCGTGAGCGACTGGGGGAGCGGCTGTGGCTGGCGCCGAGCTGTTCGCTGCTGCATGTGCCGGTGGATCTGGCCGGCGAACAGGCCCTCGACCCGGAGCTGCGCGGCTGGCTGTCCTTCGCACGGCAGAAGCTGGACGAGGTGGTGAGCCTGGGCAAGGCGCTGGTGCAGGGGCGTGCGGCGCTGGCGGACGTGTTTGCCGCCGCCGATGGCGCGCTGGCCAGTCGGCGCGCCTCCGCCCGGGTGGCCGACCCGGCGGTGCGTGAGCGGGTTGCCGCCATCGGCCCCGAGATGCTCGCGCGTGACAGTGCCTTCCCCACACGCATCCGCCGGCAACAGGCGTGGTTGAAGTTGCCGTTGTTCCCGACCACCACCATCGGATCCTTCCCGCAGACGGCCGATATCCGCGCCTGTCGCCGAGACTTCAAGGCCGGGCGCATCGACGAGGCCGCCTATCGCGAGCGCATGCAGGCGGAGATCGCCCTGGTGGTGGCGAAGCAGGAGGCACTGGGGCTGGACGTGCTGGTACATGGCGAGCCCGAGCGCAACGACATGGTGGAGTATTTCGGCGAGCAGCTGGCGGGCTTCGCCTTTACCGCCAACGGCTGGGTGCAGTCCTATGGCTCGCGTTGCGTCAAGCCGCCAATCATCTACGGCGATGTCAGCCGGCCAAGGCCGATGACGGTGGACTGGAGTCGGTATGCCCAGTCCTGCACCACGCGTCCGATGAAGGGGATGCTCACCGGGCCGGTGACCATCCTCAACTGGTCCTTCGTGCGCGACGACCAGCCCCGCGCCGACACCTGCCGGCAGATCGCACTGGCGATCCGCGACGAGGTGCTGGATCTGGAACAGGCGGGCATCCGCATCATCCAGATCGACGAGGCCGCGCTGCGCGAGGGTCTGCCGCTGCGCCAGCGCGACTGGCGGGTGTATCTGGACTGGGCGGTACAGGCGTTCCGCCTCAGTGCCGCCGGGGTGCGCGATGACACCCAGATCCATACCCACATGTGCTATTCAGAATTCAATGACATCATCGCTGCGGTGGCGGCGATGGACGCAGACGTGATCACCATCGAGACCTCGCGCTCGGACATGGAGCTGCTCGATGCCTTCGAGGGGTTTGCTTACCCGAACGATATCGGCCCCGGGGTGTACGACATCCACTCGCCGAATGTGCCCGGCGTGGACGAGATGGTGACGTTGTTGGAACAGGCCGCCCGGCGCATCCCCGCGGAGCGGTTATGGGTCAACCCGGACTGCGGCCTGAAGACCCGCGGCTGGTCCGAGGTGGAGGCCGCCCTGGCGCGTATGGTGGCGGCGGCACGGCTGTTGCGGGCGCGGCGGGTGGCGCTCGATCAGGCTCGTGAGTGCGCCTGAGGCGACCCACAATGGTGCATTGCGCCCGAAAACAGTGCGCCAGCATCCCCGAAAGGGTGCATGCAGGAATTCCCGAGCACAGCCAGCCCCCGTCGTGCCATCGCCCGAGCGTTTGGCACACACCTTGCTGCTGAGGTCTGACTGCCGATGGTGGCCAATGCCGGACCGGCCCCCTCGGAATGTCCTGACAGCAAAACAACAATGGGGAGAATCTGACCATGCACCTATCCAAGGTTATTCGACATCTGACACTGGCGGCCACGCTGTCCGCCGGTCTCGGCGTCTCGACCATCGCCAATGCCGCCGACACCATCAAGGTCGGCATCCTGCACTCGCTGTCCGGCACCATGGCCATCAGTGAGACCACCCTGAAAGACACCATGCTGATGCTCATCGAGGAGCAGAACAGGAAGGGCGGCCTGCTGGGCAAGCAGTTGGAGCCCGTGGTCGTGGATCCCGCCTCCAACTGGCCGCTGTTCGCCGAGAAGGCGCGCGAGTTGCTGGAAAAGGACAAGGTTGCGGCCACCTTCGGCTGCTGGACATCCGTTTCGCGCAAGTCCGTGCTGCCCGTCTTTGAAGAACTGAATGGACTGCTGTTCTACCCGGTTCAATATGAAGCGGAAGAGTCCTCCAAGAACGTCTTCTACACCGGCGCCGCGCCGAACCAGCAGGCCATCCCCGCGGTGGACTACCTGATGAACGAGGTGGGCGTGAAGCGCTGGGTGCTGGCCGGTACCGACTATGTCTACCCGCGCACCACCAACAAGATCCTCGAGGCCTACCTGAAGGCCAAGGGCGTGGCGGCAAAGGATATCATGATCAATTACACGCCTTTCGGCCATTCCGACTGGCAGTCCATCGTCTCCGACATCAAGAAGTTCGGTAACGCCGGCAAGAAGACCGCGGTGGTGTCCACCATCAACGGTGACGCTAACGTGCCCTTCTACAAGGAGCTGGGCAACCAGGGCATCTCCGCCGAAGACATCCCGGTGGTGGCCTTCTCGGTGGGCGAGGAGGAACTCTCCGGCATCGACACCAAGCCGCTGGTCGGCCATCTGGCGGCATGGAACTATTTCATGAGCGAGGACGCCGGTGCCAACGAGGACTTCATCGAGGCCTGGCACAAGTTCACCAAGAACGAGGACCGGGTCACCAACGATCCCATGGAGGCCCATTACATCGGCTTCAACATGTGGGTGAAGGCGGTTGAGGCGGCCGGCACCACCGATCCCGATGCGGTGCAGGCGGCCATCATCGGCGTTGCCGTGCCCAACCTGTCCGGCGGTTACGCGGCGATGATGCCCAACCATCACATCACCAAGCCGGTGCTGATCGGCGAGATCCAGGAAGACGGTCAGTTTGAGACCGTGTGGCGTACCCCCGGCCTGGTGGTCGGCGATGCCTGGTCCGACTTCCTGCCCGGTTCCAAGGACATCATCAGCGACTGGCGCAAGCCGTTGTCCTGCGGTAACTACAACGTCAAGACCGGCAAGTGCTCGGGTCAGAACTACTGATCTGACGTGTCCCGAGGGCGCCCGGTTCGCGGGCGCCCTTCACCTGCAACAATCCACGCCGGGGTACAACGGGGTACACCATGCGTATCAAATTCATGACTGGGGGGATGCCGGTGAGCTGGCTGCGCGCTCTGCTGCTTGCGCTGTTCATCGCCAGCCCCCTGGTGCACGCGGACGATAACGCCGACTTCGATGCGGCACTGGCGCAGCTTGCGGTGTCCAGCTTCGACAGCAAGGCCGAGGCGATCGATACCATCGCCGCCAGCGGTCATCCCGCCGCGGCCAGCCTGCTCGAACAGCTGCTGCAGGCCCGCCTGTTCTTCCGCAAGGCCGACGGGCGGCTGGTGATCGGTGAGAAGGACGGTCGGCGCTATCGCATCCGCGATGCGCTGAGCGGTGAGCCGCTGGGTATCGTCAAGAAGCGCGCGCTGCGCAAGATCAAGACCAACAACCGGCTGCGCGGGCATATCCGCAGCACCATCGCCACCCTCAACCTCAGCAGTCCGGAGGTGGCAGTGCGCCTGGCCGGCGTGCAGCAATTGCTGGAGCGGCCCGACCCGACCGCCCTCGCGGTGGTGCGCCGGCAACTGGACAAGGAAAGCGACCCGGCGGTGGCCGAGGCGATGCGCACGGTGATCGCCCTGGAAGACCTCAAGTCCGATGATCCCCAGGTGGTGCGCGAGGCCATCGAGCGCCTGTCCGGCAGCCTGCTGCCCGCCGCGCGCAATGCCCTCGCCAGGGTGGCAGCCAAGAGCGACGATCAGCAGGTGCGCGACGCTGCGGCCGCGGCACTGTCCGGCATCGAGAGTTCGCTGCAGCTGAACCAGCTGGCGGAGACCCTGTTCTTTGGCCTCAGCCTCGGCTCGGTGCTGGTGCTGGCGGCCATCGGCCTGGCCATCACCTTCGGCGTCATGGGGGTGATCAACATGGCCCACGGCGAGCTGATAATGCTCGGCGCCTACACCACCTACATCGTGCAGTTGCTGATGCCCGGGCACATCGACCTGTCGCTGTTCGTCGCCATCCCGGCGGCCTTCGTGGTTTCCGGGCTGGTGGGCATCGCCATCGAGCGCGGGGTGATCCGCTTCCTCTATGGCCGGCCGCTGGAGACCCTGCTGGCCACCTTCGGTATCAGCCTGATCCTGCAGCAGCTGGTGCGCACCACCATCTCGGCGCAGAACGTGGCGGTGGAGAACCCCAGCTGGATGAGCGGCTCGCTGGCGTTGAACCCGGCGCTGTCGCTGACCTACAACCGGCTCTATATCATCCTGTTCGCGTTGCTGGTGTTCGTCGCCCTGCTGCTGGTGCTGAAGAAGACCGCACTCGGCCTGCAGGTGCGCGCGGTGGCGCAGAACCGCAACATGGCCAGGGCGATGGGCGTGCGCTCGGCCTGGGTCGACGCCATGACCTTCGGCCTCGGCTCCGGCATCGCCGGCGTGGCCGGGGTGGCGCTGTCCCAGCTCACCAACGTCGGCCCCAACCTTGGCCAGTCCTACATCATCGACAGCTTCATGGTGGTGGTGTTCGGTGGCGTCGGCAACCTCTGGGGCACCCTGGTGGCCGGCCTGTCGCTCGGCGTCGCCAACAAGTTCATGGAACCCTGGACCGGCGCGGTGCTGGCAAAGATCCTGGTGCTGGTGTTCATCATCCTGTTCATCCAGAAGCGCCCACGCGGACTGTTCCCGCAGAAGGGCCGCGCGGCGGAGGGCTGAGGATGTTCATGACTATGTGCGGACTTTTAATCCCTCACCCCAAACCCCTCTCCCGGGGGGAGAGGGGCTTCACAGCATCACTGATTCAGGCAATTGCCACGCTCCCCCTCTCCCAGGGGGAGAGGGGGCTGGGGGGTGAGGGAAGCAACGCGAACCCGATACCAAGCAAGGAGCAACTGCGATGAACCTTGCAAGACTCCTCACCAACGACCGCGGCGGCCAGGTGTTCCTCGCCATCCTGGTGCTGGTCGCCGTGCTGGTGCCTGTCCTCAACCTGGCGCTGCCGGAATCGAACCCGCTACATGTGCCGACCTACACGGTGACCCTGCTGGGCAAGTACCTGACCTATGCTCTGCTGGCCGTCGCCGTGGATCTGGTATGGGGCTACCTGGGTATCCTCAGCCTTGGCCACGGTGCCTTCTTCGCCCTCGGCGGCTATGCCATGGGCATGTACCTGATGCGCCAGATCGGCGATCGCGGGGTCTACGGTAACCCGGACCTGCCTGACTTCATGGTGTTCCTCAACTGGCAGGAGCTGCCCTGGTTCTGGTCCGGATTCGACCAGTTCTGGTTCGCCGCGCTGATGATCCTGCTGGTGCCCGGCGTGCTGGCCTTTGTCTTCGGCTGGCTGGCCTTCCGTTCGCGGGTCACCGGGGTGTACCTGTCCATCATCACCCAGGCGCTGACCTATGCGCTGATGCTCGCCTTCTTCCGCAACGAGATGGGCTTCGGCGGCAACAATGGCCTGACCGACTTCAAGGACATTCTCGGCTTCGACATTCAGTCCGACGCCACCCGCATCGGTCTGTTCCTGGCCTCGGCCATCGCCCTGGCGCTGGGCTACCTGCTGTGCCGCGCCATCGTCACCTCGCGCCTCGGCCGCGTGGCGGTGGCGATCCGCGATGCCGAGGACCGCACCCGCTTCATCGGCTATCGGGTGGATCACTACAAGCTCGCCATCTTCACCGTCTCGGCCATGCTGTCCGGCGTCGCCGGCGCGCTGTATGTGCCCCAGGTGGGCATCATCAACCCGGGCGAGTTCTCACCGCTGAATTCCATCGAGATGGTCATCTGGGTCGCCATCGGCGGACGCAACACCCTCTACGGCGCGGTCATCGGCGCCATCCTGGTGAACTACGGCAAGACCTATTTCACCGGGGTGCTGCCCGAGGCCTGGCTGTTCGCCCTCGGTGGCCTGTTCGTCTTCGTCACCCTGTTCCTGCCTCAGGGCATCGCCGGTCTGTTGCGCAGACGGCGGCAGAAACCGCCGGAGCAGACCGATACAGCGCAGGGGGACACGGCATGAAGACGCTGGACAACCTGCGCCAGACCATGCGTCGCGACCAGGTGTGGGATTTCATGCAGCCGCCGGTCAACCTGCAGCTGGACGTGACCCACGGCAACATCCTCTATCTTGAGGACGTGTCGGTCAGCTTCGACGGCTTCAAGGCCATCAACGATCTCAATCTCTATATCGAGGCCGGCGAGCTGCGCTGCATCATCGGCCCCAACGGCGCCGGCAAGACCACCATGATGGACATCATCACCGGCAAGACCCGGCCCGACACCGGTTCGGCCTGGTTCGGCCAGCGCATCGACCTGCTCGGGCTCTCGGAGGCGGAGATCGCCCAGGCGGGCATCGGCCGCAAGTTCCAGAAGCCCACGGTGTTCGAGCAGCACAGCGTGTTCGAGAACCTCGAACTGGCGATGGCCGGGCCCAAGGATGTCTGGTCCACCTTCACCGCCAGGCTGACGGGCGAACAGCGCGACCGCATCGACGAGGTGCTGGGCATCATCGGCCTGAGCGAGCAGATCCACGACCATGCCGGTGCACTCTCGCACGGTCAGAAACAATGGCTGGAGATCGGCATGCTGCTGATGCAGCGGCCCCACCTGTTGCTGGTGGACGAACCGGTGGCCGGCATGACCCACCAGGAGATGGACCGCACCGCCGAGCTGCTCACCTCGCTGGCCGGCGAGCACTCGGTGGTGGTGGTCGAGCACGACATGGACTTCGTCCGCTCCATCGCCAACAAGGTCACCGTACTGCATCAGGGCAGCGTGCTGGCCGAGGGCAGTATGGACCAGGTACAGAACGATCCCCGGGTCATTGAAGTGTATCTTGGGGAATGACGGTCATGCTGAAGATCGACAAACTCGACCAGTTCTACGGTGAAAGTCATACCCTCTGGGATCTTGATCTTGAGGTGACGGCCGGCCAGTGCACCGTGCTGATGGGCCGCAACGGCGTGGGAAAGACCACCCTGCTGCAATGCATCATGGGGCTGTTGCCGGTGCGCTCCGGCGCGATCGACTTTGCCGGCACCGACCTGACAAAGGTCTCGGCGGAGAAACGTGCCAGCCTCGGCATCGGCTATGTACCCCAGGGCCGGCAGATCTTCCCCGCGCTGACGGTCGAAGAAAACCTTCAGATCGGCCTGCCCGCGCGCCGTGACAAGGTGCGCAGGGTGCCCGGATTCATCTACGAACTGTTCCCGGTGCTGAAGGAGATGCTCGCGCGGCGCGGCGGCGACCTGTCCGGTGGCCAGCAGCAGCAACTGGCCATCGGCCGCGCGCTGGTGCTCGACCCAAAGCTGCTGATCCTCGACGAGCCCACCGAGGGCATCCAGCCGAACATCGTGCACGAGATCGGCGACATCATCCGCCGGCTCAACCAGGAGAGCGGCCTCACCGTGTTGCTGGTGGAGCAGAAGCTGCCGTTTGCGCGTCGGGTCGGCGACCGCTTCACCATCCTCGACCGGGGTCGTACCATGGCCAGTGGTGACATGGCTGAGTTGAGCGACGAACTGGTAAAGGAGTACCTGACGGTATGAGGGGGAAGTATGCAAGCCTCTGTTCCCTCACCCCCGGCCCCTCTCCCGGTGGGAGAGGGGAGCGAGTCTTTTTCAGTTCACTCAGAACAATCCGTTGCTGCGCACTGCCTCAGCCACATGCGATGACATATGGCGCTACACTCCACTGCAAAACAACCGGCAAACCAAAGCCCCTCTCCCTCCGGGAGAGGGGTTGGGGTGAGGGACCCGAGCAATGGCAAGGAAGCCAAGACTCCCGGATCACGTCCGCGACAACGCCCGCCGCCTGCGTTCAAACCAGACGGATGCCGAACAGTACCTCTGGTACCTGCTGCGCAACCGCGCCTTCGGCGGCCACAAATTTAGACGTCAGCACCCTGTCGCACCTTACATTCTGGATTTCTACTGTCACCAACGCAGACTCGCCATCGAGCTTGATGGCGGGCAGCACACAGAACAGGCTGAACATGATCGAGCCCGTGATGCCTTTCTTGATCGGCAAGGCATCCATGTCATTCGCATCTGGAACGACCAGTTGTTCACAGAAACCGAGGCGGTTCTGGAGCTGATATGGACAACACTGCATCCATAACGGCAGACACCGGCTGGCAGGCCGAGCTGGAGCTGGGCTTCGCGCCCCGCCCCGGCCGGACCGCGCTGGTCCACCGCAGGCAGCGCGGCCCGCTGGCGGTGCAGCGGCCTTTTTATCCTGAGGGCGAGGCCTGCCACCTGTACCTGCTGCATCCGCCCGGCGGGGTGGTGGGTGGCGACACGCTGAACATCCAGGCGGAGGCAGCCAGCGGCAGCCATGCCCTGGTCACCACTCCCGGCGCCACCAAGTTCTATCTCAGTGCAGGCGATATGGCATATCAGACGCAGAGCCTGCGTATTCAAGACAACGCCAGCCTGGAATGGTTGCCGCAGGAGAACATCTTCTTCCCCGGCGCCATCAGCCAACTCAAGACCCGGATCGAACTGGCCGAGGGCGCGCGCTTCATCGGCTGGGAGACCCAGTGTCTGGGCCGTCCGGTGATCGGTGAATCCTTCGACAGTGGCCTGGCCGACTTCCAGCTGCAGATCGCACGCGACGGCCAGCCACTGCTGCTGGACAGGCTCACCCTTACCCCGGAACGTCTGAACGGCGCCGCGGGCCTGCGCGGCCTGCCGGTCAGTGCCACCCTGGTGGCCACACCTGCATCCCAGGCCGACCTGGAACAGGTGCGCGAGCTGATCGCCGATGCACCGAGCACAGGCGCCACCCTGCTCGGCGACCTGCTGGTGCTGCGTTACCTGGGCGATTCCACCGAGCAGTGCCGCAAGCTGTTCATCCAGGCCTGGGCGGCCATCCGTCCGTCCATCATCGACCGCGCGCCGTGCCCGCCGCGCATCTGGTCCACCTGATTCGAGAGACATCGAGCGAATAACATCGAGGAGTTGCAATGGAGCTTACCCCCCGAGAAAAAGACAAGCTGCTGCTGTTCACTGCCGCCCTGCTGGCCGAGCGCCGCCTGGCGCGTGGCACCAAGCTGAACTATCCGGAGGCCATCGCCTACATCAGCGCCGCCGTCATGGAGGGCGCGCGCGACGGCAAGAGCGTTGCCGAGATGATGGACTACGGCCGTACCCTCCTGACCCGGGATGACGTCATGGACGGCATTGCCGAGATGATCCACGAGGTGCAGGTGGAGGCCACCTTCCCGGACGGCACCAAGCTGGTGACCGTGCATGATCCGATTGTTTGATATGTGCCCGACTGTGGCTCCCTCACCCCAAACCCCTCTCCCAAGGGGAGAGGGGCTTAACGTGCTCCCCCTCCCCTTTTGGGAGAGGGGGCTGGGGGGTGAGGGACTTCCCGGTGGCACAAACACAAATAGGAAGACCCCAGCATGATCCCAGGTGAAGTCATCGCCGCACCCGGCGACATCGAACTGAACGCCGGCCGCGACACAGTGAGCGTAAACGTCGCCAACACCGGCGACCGCCCCATCCAGGTCGGCTCCCACTACCATTTCTACGAGACCAATCCGGCCTTGGCCTTCGAGCGCGACAAGACGCGCGGCTTCCGACTCGACATCCCCGCTGGCACTGCGGTGCGTTTCGAGCCCGGCCAGACCCGCGAGGTGCAACTGGTGGCCTATGCCGGTGACCGCATCGTCTACGGCTTCAACGGCCAGATCATGGGAGGCCTCGACTGATGGCAACCATCTCCAGACAGGCCTATGCCGAGATGTACGGCCCCACCACCGGCGACCGCGTGCGCCTGGGTGATTCGGCACTGTTCATCCAGGTCGAGCAGGACCACACCGTCTACGGCGACGAGGTAAAGTTCGGCGGCGGCAAGGTGATCCGCGACGGCATGGGGCAGTGCCAGGGCAATGCCGACGAGGTGGTGGACGTGGTCATCACCAACGCCCTGATCCTCGACCACTGGGGCATCGTCAAGGCGGACGTGGGCATCAAGAACGGGCGCATCGTCGGCATCGGCAAGGCCGGCAACCCGGACGTGCAGCCCGGCGTGAACATCCTGGTGGGCCCCGGCACCGAGGCCATCGCCGGCGAGGGCCAGATACTGACCGCCGGCGGCATCGACTCGCACATCCACTTCATCTGCCCGCAGCAGGTGGAAGAGGCGCTGATGTCCGGCGTTACCACCATGCTGGGCGGCGGCACCGGGCCGGCCACCGGCACCAATGCCACGACCTGCACCCCCGGGCCGTGGAACATCCACCGCATGCTGCAGGCCGCCGAGGACCTGCCCATGAATCTCGGTTTTCTCGGCAAGGGCAACGCCAGCCTGCCAACGCCGCTGGAGGAGCAGGTCGCCGCCGGCGCCATCGGCCTGAAGCTGCACGAGGACTGGGGCACCACCCCCGCCGCCATTGATAACTGTCTGAGCGTGGCGGAGGCCATGGACGTGCAGGTGGCCATCCACACCGACACCCTGAACGAGTCGGGCTTCGTCGAGCACACCCTGGCGGCGATGAAGGGCCGCACCATCCACACCTATCACACCGAGGGTGCCGGCGGCGGCCACGCGCCGGACATCATCAAGGCAGCAGGCGAATCCTACGTGCTGCCGTCGTCCACCAACCCGACACGGCCCTACACGGTCAACACCGTGGACGAGCACCTCGACATGCTGATGGTGTGTCACCACCTGGACCCGAACATCGCCGAGGACGTGGCCTTCGCCGAGTCGCGCATCCGCCGCGAGACCATCGCCGCCGAGGACATCCTGCACGACCTCGGCGCCTTCTCCATGATCGCCTCCGACAGCCAGGCCATGGGACGGGTCGGCGAGGTCATCACCCGTACCTGGCAGACCGCGCACAAGATGAAGGTGCAGCGCGGTGCGCTGGCGGGCGACCCCGCGACGCACGACAACTTCCGTGCGAAAAGGTATATCGCCAAGTACACCATCAACCCGGCCATCACCCACGGAATCAGCCACGAGGTGGGCTCGGTGGCGGTGGGCAAGCTGGCCGACCTGGTGCTGTGGAAGCCGGCCTTCTTCGGCACCAAGCCGAGCCTGATCCTCAAGGGCGGCATGATCGCCGCCGCGCCCATGGGTGACCCCAATGCATCGATCCCGACGCCGCAGCCGGTGCACTATCGCACCATGTTCGGTGCGCTCGGCGGCGCCCGCCTGGCCACGCGCATGACCTTCCTCTCCCAGGCCGGTGCCGAGGCCGGTATCGCCGGCCAGCTGGGCCTGAAGAGCCTGATCGGGACGGTGAGCAATTGCCGCAACATCACCAAAGCCGATATGGTGCTGAACGACTACCAGCCGACTATCGAGGTGGACGCACAGACCTACCAGGTGAAGGCCGACGGTGAACTGCTGACCTGCGAGCCGGCCACCGAGCTGCCCATGGCGCAGCGCTATTATTTGTTCTGATGCTTAAGCACTTACAGAAACAGCTCCCTCACCCCCAACCCCTCTCCCGGAGGGAGAGGGGGGCGTATCTTGTTGATAGGTGGTACAAGCCCCTCTCCCTCCGGGAGAGGGGTTGGGGTGAAGGGATACAGGCACAGTACGAGAACAAACAGCCATGATCCGACTGACCAAGAAGCTCACCGGCCCGGCCGACTCCGAGACCAGCGTCACCCTGCCGCTGCATGAACGCATCAGGAGCCGGCTGCGCGTCACCCTGGACGATGGCCGTGACGCCGGACTGTTCCTGGAACGCGGCACCACCCTGAAGGACGGTGACCTGCTGTCCGGCGACGATGGCATCACGGTGCGGGTGGTCGCCGCCGACGAGACCCTGTCCGTGGTGCGCAGCGATGACCCGCTGCTGCTGGCGCGCGCCTGTTATCACCTGGGTAACCGCCACATGTCGATCCAGATCATGGCGGGCGAGCTGCGCTACAGTCATGATCATGTGCTGGATGACATGCTGCGCGGCCTGGGTCTCGCCGTTACCGTCGAGCAGGCACCCTTCGAGCCCGAGCCCGGTGCCTACGGCGGCAGTGCCGACGGCCACGGTCACGGCCATCACCATCATGACCACGATGGCGGGCATCACCCTCATCACCACTGATTTCAACGACGGAGCATCACGATGAAATACCCCACCACATTCATCGCACTGACCACCCTTCCGGGCCTGGCCCTGGCCCACGAGGATGCCGGCCCCGGCTTTTTTGCCAACCTGGAACACATCCTCTCCAATGCCG
>JANTHH010000045.1 GCA_024762485.1 Chromatiales bacterium | reverse complement strand
CAGGCCCTGCAGGCCGGCAGCCTGGTGGGCCACCAGGTGCTGGCACCGATGGACATCGGTTACCTGCAGACCGGGCAGAGCATCGATGGCCAGGTGGATCTCGATGCCAGCGCCAGCGACCTGGTGGTCCAGGTCACCGACCCCGCGGGCCAGCTGGTGCGGGAACTGCACCTCGGCCCGCAGGATGCCGGGCCGGTGCGCTTCAGCTGGGATGGCATCAATGAATACGGCGACTATGCACCCGCCGGCTACTACAACGTGGAGGTGCAGGCGATCCGCAACGATGCGGCCGAGGCACAGGCGACCTACCTGTTTGCCGATGTCGACAGCGTCAGCCTGGCGGCCAACGGCACCAGCATGACCCTGAACCTGAAGAACCTCGGCCCCGTGGCCTTCGAACAAATCACACAGATTCTTTAACGGGAGAATTCATCATGCCATTTGACGCAGCACTCACCGGTCTGAATGCCGCCACCACCGACCTGGAGGTGACCGGTAACAACATCGCCAACGCCAGCACCGTCGGCTTCAAGGAGTCACGCGCCGAATTCGCGGATGTCTACGCGACCTCCGTGCAGGACCTGGGGGACACGGTCGCCGGTGCCGGCGTGCAGGTCTCCAGTATCACGCAGCAGTTCAGCCAGGGGACCGTGGATTTCACCTCCAACAACCTGGATCTCGCCATCAACGGCGAGGGCTTCTTCGTGCTGGAGGACAGTGGTGGCGGCGTCCAGTACACCCGGGCGGGGGCGTACAGCGCCGACCGTGACGGCTATGTGGTGAACAGTT
Organism: Chromatiales bacterium; assembly: GCA_024762485.1. Classification (GTDB taxonomy): domain Bacteria; phylum Pseudomonadota; class Gammaproteobacteria; order Chromatiales; family Chromatiaceae; genus JANTHH01. The sequence goes on along the minus strand of JANTHH010000045.1, from coordinate 13,980 downwards.
CCGGTGCGCGCCTGCAGATCTATCCCTCGGTGGATCCGACGGCCGAACCGCCGACCTTCTCCACCGGTGTGCTGGATGACCTGCAGTTGCCGCTCGCCAACAACGATCCCCGGGCGACCCAGAACGTGGGTGTCGCCATCAACATGGAAGCCGGCCAGACCGAGCCGGTGGTGGCCTTCGACGAAACCGATCCGGCCAGTTACAACTTCTCCACTTCGACCACGGTGTATGACTCGCTGGGCTCCACCCATACCCAGACCATGTACATGCGCAAGACCGCCAATCCCGGCGAGTGGGATGTCTACACCTACATCGACGGCAACCAGGTGCCGACCAGTGCCGGTCCTGCCGCCGCCACGCTGACCTTCGACACCAACGGTCTTCTGCTGAGTCCCGCGAGCGGCACCATCACGCTGGCGCCCTATACCCCGGCCGCCAGCACGGCAGCCCTCAACATCACAATGGACTTTGCCGATTCCACCCAGTTCGGGGGCAACTTCGCGGTCAACAATATCAGCCAGGATGGCTTCTCGACCGGCCGGTTGAGCGGCGTGGATATCGACGATGAAGGCATCATCTATGCCCGCTATACCAACGGCGAGTCCACCACCCTGGGCAAGGTCGCGATGGCCAACTTCCGTAATCCCCAGGGGCTGCGTTCCGTGGGTGATACCAGCTGGGTGGAGACCTTCACCTCCGGCACCGTGCGCTACGGCGAGGCCGGCACCTCCGACTTCGGCCAGATCCAGTCCGGCGCACTGGAGTCATCCAATGTCGACATCGCCACCCAGCTGGTCAATCTGATTACCGCGCAGCGCAACTACCAGGCCAACGCCAAGGTGATCAGCACCGCTGACACGGTGACCCAGACCATTATCAACATCCGTTGATCCGTTAATCACTGACCGCCGCCGGAGGATACCGTCATGGTCGATCGCATGTTGTACGTAGCCATGAGTGGGGCGAAGGAGACCATGCTCGCCCAGGCCAATGCCAGCAGCAACCTGGCCAATGCCAGCACCACGGGCTTTCTCGCCGACCTCAACCAGTTCCGCAGCATGCCGGTGTTCGGCAACGGCATGCCGACCCGGGTCTACGCCATGGACGAGCGTCCGGGTGTCGACCTCAGCCGCGGCAGCCTGCAGAGCACCGGCCGTGATCTCGACGTGGCGGTGGATGGCGGCGGCTGGCTCACGGTGCAGGCCGCGGACGGTGGCGAGGCCTATACCCGGCGCGGCGATCTCAAGGTCGACGCCAATGGCCTGCTGACCACCGGCAACGGCTTGCCGGTGATCGGCAACAGTGGACCCATTGCCATCCCCCCCGCGGACAAGATAGAGATCGGCGACGATGGATCCATCTCCATCCGCCCGCAGGGCCAGGACGCACAGCAGCTGGCGGTGGTCGACCGCATCAAGCTGGTCAACCCGCCAGCCGCGAGCCTGGTCAAGGGTGACGACGGACTGATGCGACTGGCCAGTGGCGAAGAGGCGGATGCCGATGCGGGTCAACGACTTGTCAGCGGTGCGCTGGAGGCGTCCAACGTCAACGTGGTGAAGGAGATGGTGGACATGATCGAGCTGTCACGCCGCTTCGAACTGCAGGTGAAGATGATGCACAAGGCCGAGCAGAACGCCGAGTCGGCCGCCAGCATCCTGCGCCCGGTGTGATGTTGGCAAGGCTCTTGCAACACAACGGACAGACGGCAAAAACACGTCATTGAATCGAAATAGGTAACGCCATGTATCCCGCACTCTGGATCGCCAAGACCGGCCTCGATGCCCAGCAGACCAAGATGTCGGTCATCTCCAACAACCTGGCCAATGTCAGCACCATCGGTTTCAAGCGCGACCGCGCGGTGTTCGAGGACCTGGTCTATCAGAACGTGCGCCAGTCCGGCGCCAGCAGCACCGAGTCGACCGAACTGCCATCGGGCCTGCAGGTGGGCACCGGCGTCAAGACCGTCGCCACCCAGAAGCTGCACACCCAGGGCAGCGTGGTGCAGACCAACAACTCCTTCGACATGGCCATCGAGGGTGACGGCTATTTCCAGATACTGCATCCCGACGGTTCCATCGCCTACACGCGTGACGGCGAGTTTGCACTCGACGCCAACGGCCAGATGGTCAACGCCAGTGGCTACCAGCTGGAGCCCGCCATCACCGTGCCCCAGGGCACTGTCAGTATCACCATCGGTTCCGACGGGGTGATCAGTGCACTGGCCAGCGGCGCCAATGCGCCGACCCAGCTGGGCCAGGTGACGCTCGCCAGCTTCATCAATCCGACCGGTCTGGAATCCATCGGTGGCAATCTCTACCGCGAGACCGCCTCCAGCGGCGCACCCCAGGTGGATGTCCCCGGTCAGAACGGCAACGGCACCATCCTTCAGGGCGCCCTGGAAAGCTCCAATGTCAACGTGGTGGAGGAGCTGGTCAACATGATCGAGACCCAGCGTGCCTACGAGATGAACTCCAAGGCCATCTCCACCAGCGACGAGATGCTCGCCTACGTGAGCAATCAGCTTTAAAGGCAGGGCTGACCCATGAAACGTTTCCGTAACAGCCTGATCCTGATCATTGCCGCTACCGTGCTGGCCGGCTGCAATTCGGCGCCGAGCCGCGATCCCGACTTCGCGGTCACCCGGCCGGTGGCGCAGCCGCCCAAGCCGATGGGCAACGGTGCCATCTACCAGGCTGGCTACGAACAACGCTGGTTCGAGGATCTGCGGGCGCGACGCGTCGGCGACATCCTCACCATCAAGCTGGTGGAGCAGACCGATGCCACCTCCAGCACCGACGGCTCGGTCTCCAAGTCGAGCAAGTGGAACGTGGCAGAGCCGACCATCTTCAGCGACAACCTCAGCGTCGGTGTGCCGGGCATTACCGGCAGCACGCCGGCCGGCCTGGCCTTCGATGTCTCCACCGGTTCCAGCTTTGCCGGCAGCGGCGACAACACCCAGAGCAACGAGCTCACCGGCTCGCTGACGGTCACCGTGGTCGAGGTCCTGGCCAATGGCTATCTGCAGGTGCGCGGCGAGAAGCGCATCGGCATGAACGGCGGCAACGAATACGTGAAGATCGCCGGCATCGTGCGTCCCGCGGACATCGACACCAGCAACACCGTCGAGTCCACCAAGATCGCCGATGCCACGCTGATCTATGTCGGCGAAGGCCAGCGCGCCGAGGCCACCATGATGGGCTGGCTGGCGCGTTTCTTCGCCAGCAGCCTGATGCCCTTCTGAGGCGGAATCCACCATGAAACGCACTGTCCATGCATTGTTGATGCTCCTTGCCGGCCTGCTGATCAGCGGCCAGGTCGTTGCCGAACGGGTCAAGGACCTGGCCGCAATCCAGGGCGTGCGCAGCAACCAGCTGCTCGGTTACGGCCTGGTGGTCGGCCTGGTGGGCAGTGGTGACAAGGTCAACTCGTCGCCCTTCACCGAGCAGAGTCTGCGCTCGCTGCTGACCCAGCTGGGCATCGTCGTGCCGGCCGGCACCAAGCTGAATCCGAAGAACGTCGCCGCCGTGGCGGTGCATGCCGACCTGCCCCCCTTCAGCAAGCCGGGTCAGAAGATCGACATCACTGTCTCCTCCATCGGCGATGCCAAGAGCCTGCGGGGTGGCAGCCTGTTGATGACGCCCCTGAAGGGCATCGACGGTCAGATCTATGCCATCGCCCAGGGCAACCTGGTGGTGGGCGGGCTGGCCGCCGAGGGTGCGGACGGCTCCAAGATCACTGTCAACATCCCCAGCGCCGGACGTGTCCCCGGTGGTGCCACGGTCGAGCGCGCGGTGGCCAATCCGTTCGCGCAGACGCCGACGCTGACCCTGAACCTGCATGCCAGTGACTTCACCACCGCGCAGCGCCTGGTGGATGCCATCAACACCGCCATGGGTCCCGGTACCGCGGCACCGCTGGACGCCGCCTCGGTCAAGGTCAATGCACCGCGCGATACCGCCCAGCGCGTGGCCTTCGTGTCGATGATCGAGAACCTCGAGGTCCACCCCGCCGAGGCGGTGGCACGGGTGATCGTCAATTCACGCACCGGAACAGTAGTGATCAACAGCAGCGTGCGGGTCTCGCCCGCTGCGGTTTCCCATGGCAGCCTGATGGTGACCATCAGCGAGAACACCCAGGTGTCCCAGCCCAACCCGCTGGCCGGCGGTGAGACCGCGGTGGTCCCGCAGACCGACGTGGCGGTGAGCGAGCAGGGCAGCCGCATGTTCATGTTCAACCCCGGCGTCTCGCTGAACGAGGTGGTGCAGGCGGTCAATCAGGTGGGCGCCGCCCCCAGTGACCTGGTGGCCATCCTCGAGGCGTTGAAGCGTGCGGGTGCACTCAAGGCCGAGCTGCTGGTGATCTGATGAATACCGACACCGCCCGCATCGTCACCGATTTCAACGGTCTGGCCGCGCTCAGGGCGCAGGCCCGCTCGGACGGCGGTGAGGCGATCGACGAGGTGGCACAGCAGTTCGAGTCGCTGTTTATCCAGATGATGCTGAAGAGTATGCGCAGTGCTGGTGACAGCGGCTTCGAGGGCGGCCTGTTCGATAACAGCCAGAGCCGCATGTTCCGTGACATGTCCGATCAGCAGATGGCCGTCGACCTGGCCGGTGCCGGTGGCATCGGCCTGGCCGAGGTCATCCGGCGCCAGCTCGGCGGCGACGCGGCGCCGGCCGATGCGGGGATGGGTATCGACGCCTATCGTCAGCGGCCGATGATCGCCATCGACCGTGCAGCCCGCCCGCTGGTCGCCCTCGGGGACGGTGCAGCCGACAAGACCGGTCCGGTGGCTGCCGCCCGCCCGGCGAAGGGCGCCGAGATAGGCCGCGATACCCGGCAGTTCCTCGACACGCTGTGGCCCGAGGCGGAGCAGGCGGCGGCCCGTCTCGGCCTGCCCACCGAGGCGTTGCTGGCGCAGGCGGCACTGGAGACCGGCTGGGGGCGCCATGTGATGACCGATGGCAACGGCCGCAGCAGTCACAACCTGTTCGGCATCAAGGCCGACGGGCGTTGGGATGGGGAACGGGTACGGGTGACCACCCTGGAGTACCGTGACGGTGTGGCGATGAAGACGCGTGCCGATTTCCGTGCCTATGGCGGCTTCGCCGAGAGCTTTGCCGACTATGCCGACTTCCTGCAGCAGCCCCGTTACCGGCAGGCGCTGCAGAATGTCGCTGATCCGGCGGCCTATTTCCGTGCGCTGCAGTCGGCCGGCTATGCCACCGATCCGGCGTATGCCGACAAGATCACCGCCATTCTCGTGCGACCGGAGATGGCGGAGGCGCGCGCCGCATGGGACGCGGTGCCCGCTCGACTCGCCGGGCGTCCCTCGCTGTCGGGTGAGGGTTAAGCCATGGCCAGCCTGTTCAATATCGGGGTCTCCGCACTCAACGCCTTCTCCAGCCAGCTGGCGGTGACCGGCAACAACATCGCCAACGTCAACACCGTCGGTTACAGCCGCCAGTCGGCGGAGCTTTCGTCCCAGCCCTCCCAGCTCACGCCGGCCGGCTATGTCGGCGCCGGTGTCTCGCTGGACCAGGTCAGCCGCAGCTATGACCAGTTCCTCGCGAGCAACCTGCGCGCCTCCACGTCACTGATGGAAGAGAGCCAGTACCTGGCCTCGCGTGCCGGCCAGATCGACAACCTGATCGCTGACCCCTCTGCCGGCCTCGGTAATGCGCTCAGCGGGTTCTTCGATGCGGTGCAGGACGTGGCCAACGACCCGACATCGATCCCGGCGCGCGAGGTGATGCTCAATCAGGCGGAGATGCTGGTGGATCGATTCGCCAGTATCGACGGTTATATCGAGGACCTGCGTCGCCAGTCGAATGCCGACATGGGTGTGTTTGTCGACGAGATCAACCGGCTCAGCAGCTCGCTCGCCAACGTCAATCAGCGCATCCTCGAAGTGGGCGGTGGCAACCCGCCGAACGACCTGCTCGACGAGCGGGACCTGCTGCTGGATCAGCTCAGCGAGTATGTCTCCATCACCACGGTTGGCCAGACAGATGGCTCGATCAACGTGTTTGTCGGCAGCGGCCAGCCGCTGGTGGTGGGCTCTGACAGCAATTCCCTGGTGATCCAGGAAAACACCACCGCTGGCGACCAGAAGACCCTGTTTCTCCAGGCCGGTGGTGGCAACCTGGTCGAGGTGACGGAGGTGATCTCCGGCGGCAAGCTCGGTGGCCTGTTGCGTTTCCAGGACGAGGTCCTCAACCCGACACAGGATGCCATCGGCCTGACTGCCATCGGCCTGGCCAGCTTCTTCAACGACGAACACATCACCGGCCTCGACCTGGAGGGCGACCTGGGGATGGCGTTCTTCGGCGTGGCAGAACCCGAGTTGCTCGGCGACAGCGGCAATGCCGGCACCGCCACGGCCAGTTTCTCGGACATCTCTGCGCTGCAGCCCGACGAGTACGAGTTGCGCTATGACGGGGCCAACTGGTTGTTGCTGCGCAGCGGGAGCAACGAGGTGGTGCCGATGACCGGTACCGGTACCGCGGCCGATCCGCTGGTGGCCGAGGGGGTCAGTATCGTCATCGGGCCCGGCGCGGCGGCGGGTGACAACTACCTGCTGCGCCCGACCCGCAGCGGTGCCGACGACATCGAGGTCCTGATCAAGGATCCCGGCGACATCGCCGCGGCCGATGTGCTCCAGGCCAGTGCCGCGTCGGCCAACACCGGCAGCGGCAGTATCTCGGCCGGCACCATGGACACCCTGACCGGTACCGCCCTGCCGGCTGCACCGATTGCACTCACCTACAACAGTGCGACGCTCGAGTTCACCTATCCGCCGGCCGGCAGTATTTCCTATGACCCGGCAACGGACAGCGGGGCGCGGCAGACCATCAACATCGCCGGCCTGGGGGATTTCTCGTTCACCGTCAACGGCAGCCCGGCCAATGGCGACCAGTTCCTGATCGCCGACAACAGCGGCGCGGTGGGTGACAACCGCAACGCCCGCGCGCTGGGTGAACTCCAGGCACAGACGCTGCTGCTCGGCGGGCGTGCCAGCATCAGCGACAGTTACGGCTTTGCCGTTGCCGGGGTGGGTACCATCACCAGCCGCGCCAGCACCACGCTGGATGTGCAGCAGCAGTTGCGTGACCAGGCGCAGTCCGCAAAGGACGCGGTGTCCGGTGTCAATCTGGACGAGGAGGCCGCAAACCTGGTGCAGTACCAGCAGGCCTACCAGGCCGCGGCCCAGGTGATCGCCACTGCCAACAGTCTCATCGACACCCTGCTGGGTGTGGTCCGCTGAGGTAACCGAACATGAGCATGCGCATCTCCACCGCACAGTTCTATCGCCAGGGCGTGAACGTCATCCTCGAGCAGCAGAGCAAGCTCAGTGAATACGAGCTGCAGCTGGCCACCGGGAAGCGGCTGAACCGGCCGTCGGACGATCCGTCCGCCGCGGTCTCGATCATCAGCCTGGAGTCCTCGGCCAAACGCATTGCCCAGTTCCAGCGCAATGCCGATGTGGCGCGCAGCAGACTGGAGCAGGAGGAGACGGCACTCACCGGCGTCAACAACCTGTTGCAGCGCGTGCGCGAACTGGTGGTGCAGGGCAACAACGACACCACGGGCCCCGAGGGCCGGGCAGCGATCGCCAACGAGATCGAGCAGCATCTGGAGAGCTTCCTGCAACTGGCAAACACCCGTGATGCCAACGGCGAGTACATCTTCGGTGGCTATCGCACCGATGCCCCGCCCTGGACCACCGACGGTGTCGGCAACTTCACCTACAATGGCGATGACGGTCAGCGCAAGCTGCAGATCGGCGAGAACCGCGAGGTGGTGATCGGTGACCCCGGCAGTCTCTTCGCCGACCTGCCCGCCAACGCCGCCGGCACCACCGATCTGGGCAGCATCCTCTACGATACGGTGGCCAACTACCGGGCGGGCACTGCCGATCCCAACGCACTGGCCGACCTGGATACCGCACTCGGTGCCGTGCTCGAGGCGCGCTCGATGGTGGGTGCCCGGGTGCGTGCTATCGACGACCAGGTGGCCGCCAACGACTCGCTGGAGTTGTCGGTGGCGCAGGTGAAGTCCTCCCTCGAAGACCTCGACTACACCGAGGCGATCAGTCGTTTCAATCAGCAGCTGGTCAGCCTGCAGGCCTCGCAGCAGAGCTTCATGCAGATCCAGAACCTGAGCCTGTTCAACTTCCTCGGCTGAGGATATGTCTCCGGCCTGCCTGTGGGGGACAACCCGAGGTCGGGCGAGGGGTTTTTCAGGGAATACCCTGTGTCGCTGTTCAGCTTCTGAACACCTTTATTTCCTTATTAATCAATAACATTGACAGCACGGTCGGTGCCCGATAGTTTTGCCCGGGAAAAGAAAAGCGGCCCTGTGATGGTCGCGAACAAACCTAAAAATTATAAGTTTCACGCGCAACTCCAGAGGAGCCCGATATGTCTATCGACCTGAACATGGCTGTCATCCTGGCAGCCGTCAGTATCATGATGTTTGCCCTGTGGCGGGTTGCCACCATGAAAAAGAGCATGCCCGGTGGCGCCATCGGCAAGAGCTGGAATCTGCTGTTCGGTTTGGTGGCACTGTTTGCCGTCGGCTATATCGCGGTTCCCTTCCTCGGCCAGCTGGAAAAGGACGTGCTCGAACTGCTGGTCTCGTTCATCTTCCTGTTCGGCGCCGTCTATGTCGTGATCACCGTCAATCTCATCGACAAGGTGATCAAGGTGCTGGCCGACTGATCATGGATGCACACATCGTCTTTTACCGCACCGACAAGGGTGCGGACGAACTGAAGACCCGACAGCATGGTTTGTCCCAGAAGCAGAGACTGGCTCTGATCCTGGTGGACGGTGAATCAGACATCGATGCACTGAAGCACAAGTCACCCACCGATGAGGGTCTGGAGCAGATTCTTGAGTCATTGGCGATGAACGGTTACATCGCCGCCAATGCCGGCGCATGGGTGGCCCGCAGTCCAGATGCCGAAACAGCGGACGGCAGCACTGAGTCCGAGCAGGTGGCGCGTGCCAAGGACGAGCTGGTGGATCTGGCGATCCTGGTGCTCGGTGATCAGGCCGACCGGGTGGTGAAAAAGATAAAATCCTCTGCCGATAACAAGGCGGCATTGCTCGACACCCTGCAGACCTGCCGCAAACTCGTCGGGTTGTTCATCGATGAGGCCAAGGCAGATGAACTGCAGGGTAAGTGCCAGGCGATACTCGCTGAACTCTAGGGTGTCACCCTGAGTGGCCAGGTGATGGCGGCCGGTCCGCCATTGCCGGCCAGCAGATCTATCTTTGCTGCAGGGCCTTGCCTGCGAACCGCACCCCGTCCAACCCTGTTTTCATCAGGGCCCGGATGTTGGCGTGGTCCTCTCCAGCGGGCGTCGCCAGCACATCACGATGGAAGCGGCCGAAGCAGGCCAGGGTCTGGGCGTCGCTCAGGTCGTTGAGCAGGGCGAAGGCGAGTATCTTGCAACTGCCCTCGTTGCTGCCCGCCGGATTGTGCACGTTGCCATTGTCGAAGGCGGTCGGCGTGTAGTCATAGTGCTGCCCGATCACTGCCAGGGTGTCCTCGAAGTCCAGCTCGGGGTCGTGGCCGAGTCGTGCGATGAATGTCTCGATGGTCATGGTGTTCCTCAATCCTGCTGTTCGAGACCGCCGAAGGCCTCGAGCAGGGCGGGGATGAAGCGCGAGAGTTCCAGGCCCATCAGCGCGAAGTCGGCGTCGAAGCGTGCGGCCGGGTCGTCGGCATGGGTGTCGGCGGCCTCGTCCATCACCAGGTCGGTGAAGCGCAGTCGCTTCACCGACAGGTCGTCACACAGCACGCAGTTGATGCGTTCCTGCCAGGTCACCGCCAGCTTGACTGCGAGTTTGCCGGCCTCCAGGTGGGTGGTGATCTCGTCCGAGTCCAGGTCCTGATTGCGCACCCGCACCACACCGCCTCCCTCCACCGGCTCGCGCAGTTCGCATTCGTCCTCGAGCTCGAAGCCCGCTGCCGGGGCCTGCTGCAGCCAGTCGGTCATCACCCTGGCGGGGGCGTTGGCTACCTGGGTCGGGCGCACCTTCAGCGAGCCGAGTGATTCGCGCAACAGGCTGATCAGGTCCTCGGCCTTCTTCGGCGTGGTGCTGTCGACGATGATCCAGCCTTTTTTTGGGTCGATGTAGGCGTAGCTGCGGCGCGAGCGGGTGAAGGCACGCGGCAGCAGGTCCTGGATGATCTCGTCCTTCAGCTGGCTTTGCTCCTTGCGGCCCACGTCGCGGCCCTCGGCGGCCTCGATCGCTTCCACCTTCTCGGCCAGGGCCTCACGCACCACCGCGGCGGGCAGCAGACGTTCTTCGCGCCGTGCGCAGATCATCAGGCGGCCATCGGCGGCATGCACCAGCTGGCTACTGTGACGACCCAGCGGGCTGACCCAGCCCTCGCTGTGCAGCTGCAGGCTGCCACAGGGCTGGAACTGCCCGGCCTGGAGCTTGTCGTGGAGTGCCTCGGCGCTGAGCGCGAAGTCTTCATAAAGCGGGTAGATCTGCAGGTTTTTGAACCACATGGCAACGACTCGACGACTCGGAGGGCGGGCGATTATGGCCGAAGCAGGGCGTCGCCGCCAGCCTGTGAGGACGGCACGGTACGGGATTAAAGTTCCCGCTAAGCTGGCCGCTGATGGTGTGATGGCTCCGACAGAGGCGAGAACAGATGAACGAAGCAGTTTCCGATACCCCCGAGTGGGATGTGGCCCTCGAGGCCCTGTTGCGGGAGGAGTGTCTCAAGCGTGGTGAGGACCTGACCCTCAGCGACCTGCGGCTGATCGCCGCCACCCACAGCGTGCGGCTCGACGATATCCTCGATTCGCTGTGCGAACTGGTGCAGCACGGTGTCTGGAGCTTCCAGAATGGTGATGGTGTCGATCGCAATCTGTGCAAGCTGCTCAAGGCCAATCACCGTCTCAACGACGAACAGCTCAAGCGCTTCGACGGGCTCTGGCGTCCTCTCGACGAGGCTGCGGCGGATTGATTCAGCGGTCCTGCGGCACAGGTGTGTGCCGCCGGGACCATCGCCGTGAGTGCCTGATTTCGCCACGGCGCATCCCGGGTGACCGGGTTTCGCTAGGGTAACTCTGATTTATTCTGGGTTTCCGAGGCACATGGATGTGCCGCCAAAATCGGTCGCTGTAAGCGACTGATTTTGAAGCAAGCTGCAAACCGCGTTTGCAGCGCAGCGTGCTCTGAGAAGTCCAGGATGGACTTATTCAGAGCTTCCCTAGAGGATCTCCAGCCCCATGGCCTCCAGCACCCGGGAGGCACTGAAGGGCCTGGTGGTGTCGATGACGATCCGGTGGGGCGACTCCTCTTCCGCCAGCGGGCTCCAGCCGGCCAGCTGGTGTTCCAGTACCGCCATGTCGGCATCGGAGACATCGCCCCGGCGGGCGCGGATGCGTTGCCGCAGGATGGTTGGTGGTGCCTGGAAATCAAGGATGTGGAAAGGCACCTCCCTGCGTTGAGCCAGCTCGCGGAACCGCTCGCGTTGACGGGGGTCGGCGAAGGTGGCATCGACAATCACCGGGTAGCCGGCCTCCAGTACCGATTCTGCCAACTCCGCCAGCCGTGCGTAGGTGCGCTCGGTGGTCGTCGGGTCGTAGATGCCTTTTTCCGCAGCGGCACCCGCATGCTGTTGCGCGTCTATGCCGCACAGGCGTTTGCGTTCGACATCGGAGCGCAGGCGGATGGCACCCAGCTCCTCCAGCAGTGGCTGGGTGAGGGTGCTCTTGCCCGAGGCCGAGGGGCCGAAGGTGATCAGCAGGCGGGGCTGTGGCGGCAGGGTGTAGAGCCCGGCGAGGTCGAGGTAGCGGAGAAACGCCTCGTGCGCACTGGCGTCGCCCTGCCGGGTTTCGCTGATCAGGCTGACCTTGGCCCGGACCAGGGCGCGGTAGGCGAGGTAGAAAGGCAGCAATGCCAGCCCGTCATAGTCTCCGCTGCGCTCCAGGTAGCGGTTGAGAAAGCGCTGTGCGAGCGCCGGTTCGCCGCGTGATTGCAGGTCCATCACCAGGAAGGCCACCTCGCTGATGACATCGATCCAGCGCAGTGCCGGATCGAACTCCAGGCAGTCGAAGGCCAGCGGCCGGTCCGGGTACCAGGCCAGGTTCCTCAGGTGCAGGTCACCGTGGCACTCGCGGATAAATCCCTGCTGCTTGCGACGTTCCAGGTGCGGCGTCAATGCCTCGCCGGTCTGCTCGCTCCACGCTACGAGGGCGTCGAGGCGGGTGCGCAGTGCCGGCGCGTCGAGCCGCTCGCCGATCTGCACGAAATTCTCCCGTACCGGGGCCATCACGGCCTGCGGCTCGCCGTAGCGGCAGCCGGGCTCGGCGATGTCCGCACGGGCATGGAAGTCGGCGATGAAGACGGCGATGGCATCGATGTGCCCGGGTGTGAGCCGATGCTGCTCCAGCATGTGATCGAGCTGCGCCGACTGCGGGAAACGGCGCATCTGCACGGCGTATTCGATGGCAGGCCCGTCACCCGCCAGCACCGGGTGATCCGGGTCGCCGGTGATGGGACGTACCGCCTGGTAGATGTCGGGGGCCAGCCGCCGGTTGAGGCGCAGTTCCTCCTCGCAGAAGAATTGGCGCTGTGACAGGGCGGAGAAATCGAGGAATCCCAGGTCCACGGGCTTTTTGATCTTGTAGACCGTGTCACCCACCAGCAGCACCCAGGAAATGTGGGTCTCGATGCGCGCGCAATCCTGCTCGCCCGGTCCGCTACACAGTTGTGAGAACAGGCTCGAGACAAGCCGCGCACTGTCGCTCATCGGGTCATCTGCCATCGCCGGTCCGTCCTCGCAATGTGTGGTGTCCTGCCACTGTATAAAAATACTCGAGCCCTGGCAGCCGGTGTCGGCCGGGGCCTTGCCGGTGAATCGGCGGGTGCTGGTCTGAAATGAGGGGCCGTGGACGCTGCTGTCCCACTTATTTCCTGTGATCGGTGCGGGAGGTCCCATTATTGCGTAGTTTGGTGCGGCCGCATGCGATCGAGAATTGAATTTTCTAGTTGCCAGAACGCCCTTGTCCCCTCTCCCTCCGGGAGAGGGTTAGGGTGAGGGGGCCGCGCTCAATAGGCTTATAACAGGCATATTTATACGTGCATTGCTCCCTCACCCCCGGCCCCTCTCCCAGGGGGAGAGGGGTGAATAGTGCTCTTTCGCGTAAGTGGGACAGCAATGGGTCGTGGACGACGCATCACGTGGCGGCGGCCGCCCACGCGCGTGCCTGCACGGCCGGGTCCCGCCAGGGCCTGATCACCCGTTTCGAGCGGGCACGAGGACGCTGTCGCCGATGGCCTACCACACCATGGGCGTATAGCCTTCCTTGATCAGGTCGGAGATCAGCTGGCCGACGTAAAGCACCTGGATGCCGAGCTGGCTGATGCCCTCATCCAGCCCGTCACGGTCGGCGATGAACTTGCAGGCGATGGCTGCACCGTCCATGGCCTGGTATTCGCGGACATATTCCTGCAGCACGTCGTCCTCGAGCAGCAATGCCTCGCCGGGGCCGAAGAAGATCAGCTTCACCTCGTCCATCCAGCCCTGCTTCAGCGCATTGACGGCATACATGGCGCCGGTACGTGCCTTCTCGCTCTCGCGTGTGCCGATGATGACAAGCACTTTGTTGCTCATATGGCCTCTCCTCCGGGTGTTGGTGCCGGTTTTCCGGTCTTTTGCGCATCATGCCGTTCAGTCGCTCGCGCTGGCGGGCAGTGCATACCGTTCCATGATGTAGCACAGGCAGTCCTGGCGGATCACTCGGGCATCACAGGTCAGCATCGATGGCATGAAACGGGTGTTGGTGACCAGTTGGTCGTCTTCACGACGAAAATAACGCGCGGTCACGTCCTCGTCGTCCTCGCTGCGGGCGATCAGCGGGATCCCTCCCTCGGTGCCCAGTTCGGCCAGTACCACGCCCTCCGCCAGCTCGCGGAAATTGAGCCGGTCGAGGTCGTCGATGAA
>JANTHH010000044.1 GCA_024762485.1 Chromatiales bacterium | reverse complement strand
ACCCTTTGCGGGTCAGCGGGCTGCACCGCAGCCTCACCGCCCAGGCCGAACTCAGCTTCACCGACATCGACGACCGCCTGGAGGTCAGCCGGCGACATCTGCCGGCGGTGCGGCAGTGGCTGAAGGGGGGATAGGGCGCGGCGCCAACTCCGCACCCCAAGGCTTGTTGCCACCCCGCACCACCGCTAATCTGTGGCCATGAGAATCCACTTCAGCAAGATGCACGGCCTCGGCAACGATTTCGTGGTTATCGACGCCATTCGCCAAGCGGTGGAGATCACCCCGGAACGTGCCCGTTTCATCGCCGACCGCCGCTTTGGTATCGGCTGTGACCAGATCCTGCTGGTGGAGCCGGCGCGGCTGGCCGGCACCGATTTCCACTACCGCATCTTCAATGCCGACGGCTCCGAGGTGGAGCAATGCGGTAACGGCGCCCGCTGCTTCGCTGCCTTCGTGCGCCAGCAGGGTCTCACCGACAAGGACGTGATCGACGTCGGCACCGCCAAGGGACCGATCCGGCTGTTCATCGAGCCCGATGGCCAGGTCCGGGTCGACATGGGCCCGCCCCTGCTGGACCCGGCGGAGATCCCCTTCGAGGCCCCGGCCCAGGCCGCCAGTTACCCGCTGAGTGTGGACGGCCGGACCCTGGAGGTCGGCGCGGTCTCCATGGGCAACCCCCACGCGGTGCTGCTGGTGGACGACGTGACAACTGCGCCGGTGGAGACCCTCGGGCCATTGCTCGAGTCCCACCCCCGCTTCCCCCAGCGGGTCAACGTCGGCTTCATGGCAGTGCGCGATCGCGGCCACGTCGACCTGCGGGTCTACGAGCGGGGTGCCGGCGAGACCCTGGCCTGCGGCACCGGGGCCTGCGCCGCCGTGGTCAGCGGACGGCTGCGCGGCCTGCTCGACGAGACCGTCGAGGTCCACCTGCCGGGCGGAAATCTTGTGATAAGCTGGCCCGGCCCGGACCAGCCGGTGTGGATGACCGGCCCCGCCACCCATGTGTTTGACGGAAACATTGCCCTATGAGTCTGCATCAGGACGAACCGGCTGAAACCGGTGACCGTGAGGAGCTGGTCGCCGAGTATCTTGTCGCCCACCCCGATTTCCTCGCCCGTCACCCCGATGCCCTCGCCGCCCAGCGGCTGCAACACGACAGCGGTGGCGTCACCTCGCTGATCGAGCACCAGGTGAAGGTGCTGCGCGAGCAGAGCGAGCGCTATCGCATCCAGCTCGAACAGCTCATCGAGGTGGCGCGGGAGAACGAGCAACTCAACCACAAGCTGCACCGGCTGACCCTAGCATTGATGGAGGCGGCCAGCCTCGACGACGTGCTCAACACCCTGCAGGACCAGCTCCGCGACCAGTTCCAGGCCGACGCGGTGGAAATGAAGCTGTTCCAGGCCGAGGAGCTGGCACTGGAGGCCGCCAAGGGGGATGGCGGCGCAGCACTGTTCCGTGATTTCGTGCGCACCGCTCGCCCCAGCTGCGGCCAGCTCGATGCGGACCGCCTGGCCTACCTGTTCGGCTCCGCTGCCGCCGAGTGTGCCTCGGTGGCGCTGGTGCCACTGGTGGAAAACCAGATCAATGGTGTGCTCGCCATCGGCAGTCACGATCCCGAACGCTTCCATTCGGGCAAGGGGCTGGAATTCCTGCGCCAGCTCGGCGAGATCGTCAGCCGCGCCCTGCACACCACCAACTGCCCGGGGATCTGACACCGGGTGGCCACCCCAGACGACCCGATCGGCCGCTTCATCCATCACCTGCGCTACGAGCGCCGACTCTCACCCCACACCCTGTCCGGCTACCAGCGTGACCTGCGCGCCTTCGACGACTGGCGGTGTCAGCTGCAGCCGACACCCGCCTGGGGCGAACTGCGCCAGTCGCACATCCGCGACCATGTCGCCATGGCCCACCGCCAGGGGCTCTCGGGCAAAAGCCTGCAGCGCAGGCTGTCCAGCCTGCGCTGCCTGTTCCGCTATCTGCAGCGGGAGCGGCTGGTGAGCGAAAATCCGGCGGAGGGTGTGCGTGCCCCCAAGGTCCGGCGCAAGCTGCCTGCGACTCTCGACGTGGACCAGCTCGGTCAGCTGCTCACCCTCCCTGGCGACGACCCGCTGAGCCGGCGCGATGCCGCCATCATGGAGCTGTTCTACTCGTCAGGGCTGCGACTCGCCGAGCTGATCGGCCTCGATCTCGCGGCCATCGACCTCAACGACGCCACCCTCGAGGTCACTGGCAAGGGTAGCAAGACCCGCCGGCTGCCCATCGGCCGCCTGGCGCTGGCCGCCCTCGACCGCTGGCTGGCGGTGCGTGGGTCACTCGCCGGAGCGGACGAGCCCGCCCTCTTCGTCAGCCAGCGCGGCACGCGCCTGAGTCCCCGCTCGGTGCAGTCCCGGTTACGGCAGCGGGCCATCGAACAGGGCAGTCCGCGCCATGTCCATCCGCACCTGCTGCGACACTCCTTTGCCAGCCACCTGCTGGAATCGTCCGGGGACCTGCGTGCGGTGCAGGAACTGCTCGGCCATGCAGACATCAGCACCACCCAGATCTACACCCATCTGGATTTCCAGCATCTCGCCCGGGTCTACGACCGGACCCATCCCCGCGCCAAGAAAAAACCCTGATCTCTGTAAGAATTTTCTGAAACCCGCCCAGACCGGGAACAAGAATCCCGCCGGGTATTGGCTTGGCCGGTTCAGCGGGCTACCGTTCACCTGCTCCATGCTTAATCACGAAAGATAAACAATCAATAATCAACAGGGACCAGGAGTCTATAGATGCACATCAGCACCACACTCACCACACTGCTCATCCTCGGCGCCATGGCCACCACCACCTTCGCCGCAGGGCCGATACCCGGTGCGGTCACCGATGCCGATTTCTATGACGACGGCGCACCTGCCGCCGCCAAGGTCGAACTCGGCAAGTTCCTCTACTGGGACAAGATCCTCTCCGGCAACCAGAACATCGCCTGTGCCAGCTGCCATCACTCGCTGACCGACACCGGTGACGGCCTGTCCCTGCCCGTCGGCGAGGGCGGCCGGGGCCTGGGCGTCGCGCGCGACACCGGCAGCGGTGCCGATGCGGTGCACGAGCGGGTGCCGCGCAATGCACCCCCGGTGTGGAACCTGGGCGCCACCAGCATGACCTTCATGTTCCATGACGGCCGGGTCAGCGCCGATCCGACCCAGCCCTCCGGCTTCGCCAGCCCGGCAGGCCCCGATCTGCCGGCTGGACTGGACAACCCGCTGGCCGCCCAGGCCATGTTCCCGGTGACCTCGGCGACGGAGATGGCCGGACAGGCGGGCGAGAACAGCATTGCGGATGCTGCCAGTGTCGGCAATCTCGCCGGTCCCGGCGGGGTCTGGGAGCAGCTGGCAGACCGGCTGCAGGGTGTTCCCGAATACGTCGACCTGTTCATCGCCGCCTACGACGACATCGCCGGCGCGGGTGACATCACCTATGTCCATGCCGCCAATGCGATCGCTGCCTACGAGACCGTTGCGTTCCGGGCCGACGACAGCCCCTTCGACCGCTATCTGCGGGGCGACAAGCGCGCCATCTCCCCCGCGGCCAAACGCGGCATGCGGCTGTTCTACGGCCAGGCCGGTTGCGGCAGCTGCCACAGCGGCAAGTTCCAGACCGACATGGACTTCCACGCCATTGCCATGCCGCAGATCGGCAACGGCAAGGGTGACGGTCTCAACGGCCACGACGACTTCGGCCGCGAGCGGGTCACCGGCGATGCCGCAGACCGCTACCGTTTCCGCACCCCGCCGCTGCGCAACGTGGCACTGACCGGTCCGTGGGGCCACGATGGTGCCTACGATTCGCTCGAGGCCGTGGTCCGTCATCATCTCGATGCCACCGCATCACTGGATGCCTACGACACCACCCAGGCGGTGCTGCCTTCGCGTCCCGACCTGGATGCCATCGATTTCGAGGTCCACGACGACTTCACCAGCCGCGCCGACCTGGCAGCCGCCAGCGAGATCGCACCGGTGCAGCTGAACGACAAGAAGTTCAACGACCTGATGGCCTTCCTCCACGCACTGACCGACGTCAACAGCCCGGATATCCGCCACACCACGCCGCGTTATCTGCCCAGCGGCCTGCCACTGGCCGACTGACCCGGTATCCCTCCGCTGCAGCGGATCCAGGGGCGCCTGCTGGCGCCCCTTTTCGTTGCATCATCCTCTCCCGCACCCCGGCAGCCACCTCCTCGTCCCCGATCGGCTAGAATGGACCCTTTCAGTCAGCCAGCCAGGAATCCCGGTGGAACAGATACGCGGTACAACCATTCTCTCGGTGCGTCGCAACGGCAAGGTCGTGATCGGCGGTGATGGACAGGTCTCCATGGGCAACACGGTGATGAAGGGCAATGCGCGCAAGGTGCGCCGGCTCTACAAGGAACGGGTGATTGCCGGCTTCGCCGGCGCCACTGCGGACGCCTTCACCCTGTTCGAGCGCTTCGAGGGCAAGCTGGAGAAACACTCCGGCCACCTCACCCGTGCCGCCGTGGAACTGGCCAAGGACTGGCGTACCGATCGCATGCTGCGCCGCCTCGAGGCCCTGCTGATCGTCGCCGACAGTACCGCCACTCTGGTGCTCACCGGCACCGGTGATGTCATCGAGCCCGAGGACGGCCTGGTGGCCATCGGCTCCGGTGGCCAGTTCGCCACCGCCGCCGCCCGCGGCCTGCTGGAAAACGGGCAGCTGTCAGCCCGCGAGATCGTCGAGAAGGGACTGCATATCGCGGCAGACATCTGTGTCTACACCAATCACAACCTGGTCATCGAGGAAATCGATGACGCCGAAGGCTCAACCCATGTCTGAGATCACCCCGCAACAGATCGTCCGTGAACTGGACAAGCACATCATCGGCCAGGATGCCGCCAAGCGCGCCGTGGCCATCGCGCTGCGTAATCGCTGGCGCCGCGCCATGGTCGAGGAATCGCTGCGCAACGAGATCACCCCGAAGAACATCCTCATGATCGGCCCCACCGGTGTCGGCAAGACCGAGATCGCGCGGCGCCTGGCGAAACTCGCCAATGCCCCCTTTCTCAAGGTCGAGGCCACCAAATTCACCGAGGTGGGCTATGTCGGCCGCGAGGTGGATTCCATCATCCGTGATCTCGCCGACTCGGCGGTGAAGATGGTGCGCGAGCAGGAGATGGCCAAGGTGCAGGGTGTCGCGGAGGACGCCGCCGAGGAGCGCATCCTCGACGCCCTGCTGCCGCCCGCCCGGACCAGCAGCTGGGAGGACGAGGCCAATCCCCAGCCCAGCGAGTCTTCGACCCGCGAGAAATTCCGCAAGAAGCTGCGTGAGGGCGACCTGGACGAGAAGGAGATCGAGATCGAGACCGCCGCGGGCAACGTCGGCGTGGAGATCATGGCCCCGCCCGGCATGGAGGAAATGACCAGCCAGCTGCAGGGGCTGTTCCAGAACCTGGGCGGCGGCAAAACCAAACGACGCAAGCTGCGCATCAAGGACGCCAAGTCGCTGCTGCGCGACGAGGAGGCGGCCAAACGGGTCAACGAGGAGGACCTCAAGCTGCGCGCCCTGGAGATGGTCGAGCAGCATGGCATCGTCTTCCTCGACGAGCTCGACAAGGTCACCAGCCGCTCCGAGCAACAGGGCGCCGATGTCTCCCGCGAGGGGGTGCAGCGCGACCTGCTGCCGCTGGTGGAGGGCTGCACCGTGTCCACCAAGCATGGCATGGTGAAGACCGACCACATCCTGTTCATCGCCTCCGGCGCCTTCCACCTGGCCAAGCCCTCGGACCTGATCCCCGAGCTGCAGGGCCGGTTGCCGATCCGGGTCGAGTTGACGGCGCTGACCACCGAAGACTTCATCCGCATCCTCACCGAGCCGGACGCCTCCCTCACCGAGCAGTACCAAGCGCTGCTGGCCACCGAAGGGGTGGACATCCAGTTCAGCGACGACGGCATCCGCCGCGTCGCCGAGATCGCCTGGCAGGTCAACGAGCGCACGGAGAACATCGGCGCGCGGCGCCTGCACACGGTGATGGAGCGCCTGCTGGAAGAGCTCTCCTTCGCCGCCTCCGAGCATCAGGGCGAGACCGTCACCATCGACGCCGCCTATGTCGACCGCTACCTGACCGAACTGGCGGCGGACGAGGACCTGACCCGGTATATCCTGTAACGGCATCCCCCGGCGCCCTATCACCCACCATCTGGGGGGTGTAAAGCGGCGCCGGATCGCCACAATGCGACGGCTTGTGCCGCAGCGGCGTCACGCACGCCCGATCCAGACATCTGAACGAGGTTTGACCATGAATCACCCCATGCCCACCGAACTCAACCTGCACCGTGTCTCGCGGGTGCTGGAGATCAGCTTCGACGATGGCTCCAACTTCAAGCTCCCCGCCGAATATCTCCGGGTCTATTCACCTTCCGCCGAGGTGCAGGGGCACGGTCCGGACACCCGTGTGCTGCAGGTGGGCAAGGAAGACGTCAACATCGAGCGCATCGAGCCAGTGGGCAACTATGCGGTGGTGCTGCACTTCGACGACGGCCACAACACCGGCATCTACTCCTGGGAAACCCTGTACAATCTGGGGAAGCATTACGATGACCTGTGGGCCGAGTATCTGAAGGAACTCGAGGCCGCCGGCCACAAGCACAAGGAACCGGCCTCTTAAACCTTGCAGGGGTCCCCGGGCAGGCCCCTGGGCGGCACCGGGATCTCGATACCCCCTTGCGGGCTTTGTCACGCCTGCCCGGCGTGTCCAACCTGGGTACCAACGATGGCGGAACAGCACAAAACCACCCACTTCGGCTACAAGACCGTCGCCGAGGAGCAGAAGGCCGGCATGGTGCGCGGCGTGTTCGACTCGGTCGCCGACAACTACGACATCATGAACGACCTGATGTCGCTCGGTATCCACCGGTTGTGGAAGCGCTTCGCCATCGAGCTGGCCGGGGTACGCCGTGGACAGCGGGTGCTGGACCTGGCATCCGGCACCGGTGACCTCGCCGACCGCTTTGCCGATCTGGTGGGGCCGGAGGGCCTGGTGGTGATGTCCGACATCAACAATGCCATGCTCAGCCGAGGCCGCGACCGCATGATCGACCGCGGCCATGCCGGCAACCTGGACTTCGCCCAGATCGATGCCGAGGCCCTGCCCTTCCCGGACGACACCTTCGATTGCATCACCATTGCCTTCGGCCTGCGCAATGTCACCCACAAGGAACGGGCCCTGGCCGAGATGTATCGTGTGCTGCGCCCGGGCGGCCGGGCACTGGTGCTGGAGTTCTCCAAGCCCACCACCAAGCCACTGGCCAAGCTGTACGACCTCTATTCCTTCTCGCTGCTGCCGAAGATCGGCAAGCTGGTGGCCAAGGACGAGGAGAGTTACCGCTATCTGGCCGAATCCATCCGCATGCACCCGGACCAGCAGACACTCAAGGGCATGATGGAGGCCGCCGGCTTCGAACGCTGCGACGTGCACAATCTCACCGGTGGCATCGTCGCCATCCATCGCGGCTACAAGCTCTGACGGACATGGTCGGCCGGGGATATCGCCGATGAGCACCCGCGAACTCGCCCTCGAGGCCCTGCAACAGGCCATCAACCGCCTGCTCGATCTCGACCCTTACACCGCGCGACGGCTGGCGGGCTTCCACGGCCGGGTGATCGCGGTTCACGTCACCAGCCTGGAGCTGACCCTGTATTTCGTGCCCGGCCACGACGGTCACCTGCAGATCCTCGGCCGTATCGACGGCGAACCCGATTGCACCCTCAGCGGCTCCGCACTGGACCTGATGCGCAGTGGCGACAGCGAGCAGGGCGCAGCCGGACTGTTCGCCGGCCGGGTCACCCTCAGCGGCGATACCGAACTGGCGCACCGTTTCGGCGAGGCACTGGCCGGCCTCGACATCGACTGGGAGGAACAGCTGGCACGACTGGTCGGCGATGTCGCCGCCCACGAGATCGGCCGCAGTGTGCGCCGCGGCGCGGACTGGGCCCGCCAGTCGGGCCGGCTGCTGAGCGGGGATCTGGCCGAGTATCTGACCGAAGAATCCCGCCTGCTGCCGACCCGCTACGAGGTGGAGATGTTTCTCCAGGACGTGGACCGTCTGCGCGACGATGCCGAACGGCTGTCCGCACGGCTCACCCGCCTGCAGCGGCAAATCGACGACGAGGGTGACAAGGCGTGATCCCGGTACGGGAAGGCATACGCCTGGTCCACATCACCTGGGTACTGCTGCGCCACGGGCTGGACGAGTTCATCCTCGCCGCGCACCTGTTCCGCCCGATCCGCTTCTTCCGCTTCTTCTCCCCCTTCTACTGGAAGGACCATGGCCGGCGGCCCGGCTATGGTGTCCGCATCCGCCACGCGCTGGAGGATCTCGGACCCATCTACGTCAAGTTCGGGCAGATCCTCTCCACCCGCCGCGACCTGCTGCCGGACGACATCGCCGACGAGCTATGCAAGCTGCAGGACCGGGTCCCGCCCTTTCCGGGCGAGCATGCGGTGACGGTGATCGAGTCGGCCCTCGGCCAGACCGTCGATGAGCTGTTCGACGACTTCGAGGTGCGGCCGCTGGCCTCTGCCTCCATTGCCCAGGTCCACCCTGCCCGCCTCAAGGACGGCCGCGAGGTGGTGGTGAAGGTGGTGCGCCCCGGCATCGAGAAGGCCATCCGCCGCGACCTCGAACTGCTCTACATCATCGCCCGCCTGGCCCAGCGCTATTCCGCCGATCTGCGTCGGCTGCGCCCGGTGGAAGTGGTGCACGAATACGAGAAGACCATCATCGACGAGCTCGACCTGACCCGCGAGGCCGCCAACGCCGCCCAGCTGCGGCGCAATTTCCTCGGCAGCGAGCTGCTCTACGTACCCGAGGTGCATTGGGATTTCTCGCGCCCGCAGGTGATGGTCAGCGAGCGCATCTACGGCATCCCCGTCGACGAGATAGACGAGCTGCGCGCCAGCGGCATCGACCTGAAGATGCTTGGCGAGCGCGGTGTCGAGATCTTCTTCACCCAGGTGTTCCGCGACAATTTCTTCCACGCCGACATGCACCCGGGCAATATCTTCGTCGCCCCCGACGGCAAGTACATCGGTGTCGATTTCGGCATCATGGGCACGCTGACCACCGAGGACCAGCGCTACCTGGCGGAGAACCTGCTGGCGTTTTTCCACCGTGACTACAAGCGGGTCGCCGAGCTGCACGTGGAATCCGGCTGGGTGCCGCCGGAGACCCGCATCGACGAGTTCGAGGCGGCCATCCGCACGGTCAGCGAACCGATCTGGGAAAAGCCGATCAGCGAGATCTCCTTCGGCCACTTCCTGCTGCGCCTGTTCCAGACCGCGCGCCGCTTCGACATGGAGGTGCAGCCCCAGCTGGTGCTGTTGCAGAAGACCCTGCTCAACATCGAGGGCCTGGGGCGCCAGCTCTACCCCGAGCTCGACCTGTGGACCACCGCCAAGCCGTTCATGGAGCGCTGGATCAGCGAGCAGGTGGGCCCGAGGGCCTTCGTGCGGCGGGTACGCGAGTCCCTGCCCCAGTGGTCGGAAGACCTGCCGGAGATCCCGCGCCTGGCGCACCGGGTGCTGCGCCAGGCGGCCGACGGCGAATTGAAGGTGCAATGGGAATCGGAGCAGCTGGCGCAATTGCAGCAATCGCTCGACAGCAGCGGACGCCGTAGCCGCCGGGTGGTCGCCGGCAGCGGCCTGGCGGTCAGTGGCGCCATCCTGCTGGCAGCCGGCAGCGGCCCCCTGGCACCTGCCGTCGGCCTCGGCCTCGCCGCGGCCTGCGGCACCAGTGGCCTGGCATTGATACTGCTGGGTCTGCACGGACGCTGACCCCCGCCCACAACGGTTTCACCCTGAGTCGTGGCCTTACTTGCCGTCGGGCGCCACCGGCACCACCACCCGCACCTCGGCGCCGACGATGTCTTCCACCGGCACGTGGGCGGTCAGAGTACCGCCATGCCGGCGCGAGTCCACCGCCACCGTCTCCTTGCCGACCGCGGCAAGGATGCCCTCACGCATCGGCTGATCACGCAGCCGCAGCCGCACCGGCTTTTGCAGGTGCTGCACCAGCTGGCTGACCGGCACCGGGACGTAGCGATATTCGTAGCGCGGCCCCTGCACGGCGCCCTTGCCGGACGTATCCTCCTGGATCAGTGACTGCAGCCCCGCCTCGCCCGGCCCGAGCCACTGTACCGAGATGTCCTGCACCTCGTCGTCATTGATGTGCAGGTTCAGGCCAAGCACCTCGGGCAACTGGTTCGGCGGCACAAACAGCAGCTGCATCATTGCCACCGGCTCCTTGGGGTCGAGGTGGAGGGCCACCTCGCCCCAGTCGCGGTAGAAGGTCTCGATGGCTGTCTGCAGACCCTGGCCAAGACGCAGACCCGCGGCCTCCAGTTCGCTGAGCTGTTTCTCCACCTGCTGCCGACGATAGTCATCCACTGACAGCCCGGCGCGGCTGGCGCACACGGCCAGGTATCGCTCGCCGAATTCCGGCTCGATGTTCATTTCCAGCTCGGCAGCGATCAGGGTCGGCATGGTGGACGGCACGCGGTCCATCTTCTCCAGCACCACCTCGTCGAGTACCACGGCGGCATGCACGGACTCGATGCCGCGGATATCCAGATCAAACCGGGCATCGAGGCGCTGGCGGGGCTTGTCGTAGTCGTATCCGGCATCGAAATCCATCACCAGCCGTTCCATGCCCAGTGACTTCAGCAACGCCCAGTCGGGGCCCTGGTCGAGTTCGCAGGCGGTCGATGGCGTCGCTGCGGCCGCCGTCCCACCCGGCATCCCGGCCACCGCATTTTCCGGCCCGACCTCGATCCCGCCGAAGCTCAGCTGCAGCCGCGCGGGCGGCTCCCCGCCCTGCTCCCATTTACCGTGCAGCAGGTAGAACATCGGTCCCGGCCCGACGAGGGTGATGCGGTCGACATGGAAGGGAGCGGTCGCCTGGAGCGGATGCACCTCCACATCGTGGAGGGTCAACTGCCCGTCGAAGGCGACATCGAGATCCCGGTAGCTGATGTCCGCCGCCTCTGCGCTCTGCAGGATCACCTCGGTGACCATCTGCCGCGCACGCCAGTAGAGCAGCCCCTTGGTGGCGGCGTACAGCACGCCACCGAGCAGGAACAGGATCAGTATTCGAATGATGTTGCGGCGCATAGGCTCCCTCTTCCGTTATCCCTGCGGCGGCCGCAGCAATGCGGCCTCCACCGTCTGGCGTGTGTCTGCCCCCGCCAGTTTCTCGATCAATGTCAGTGCAAAGTCCATCGCGGTACCGGGCCCGCGCGAGGTCACCACCCGGCCGTCACTGACCACGGCCTCCTGCAACGCCCGTGTGGCGGGCAGTGCGCTGGCGTCCACCGCACCGGGATACCAGGTCGCCTGGCGGCCATCGAGCAGTCCGGCACTCGCCAGCACCTTGGGGGCGGCACAGATGGCCGCCGTGTATCTGTCTTGCGCCGCGAGCCGCTTCAGCAGTCGATGGATGCGAGGATCGGCATTGAGATTGTCGGCGCCCGGCAGGCCGCCGGGGAGGACTATCATGTCGAAATCCTCATCCATCACCTCGTCCAGGGTGGTGTCCGGCAGCAGCACGGTGCCGCGACTGGCGCGCACCGGCCCGCTCTCGAGCCCTGCGGTGATCACCTCGATCCCCGCCCGGCGCAGCAGGTCGATTACGGTAACTGCTTCGAGTTCTTCGCAACCCGGGGCGAGGGGGACGAGGACGCGCGCCATGCCTTGATCCTTTGTTGTTGGTCGATCAGTGCCGAGACGGGCATCAGCATCACGCCATATGCCTCCAGCCGTGGCAGCTCACGTGCCAGCACGGCGAGGGTCTCGGGATAGGGATGGCCGATGGCGATGGCCGCACCATTGCGCTGTGCCTTGACCACCGCCAGTTGCAGTTGGGCCAGCACGGCCACCTCGTCACGGACATTATCAAGGAAGACGTCCCGACGGGATGCCGGCAGCCCGGCGGATTGCGCCTGTTGCTCGGCGACGGTGCGGTCATCGGTACGACTGTCCACGTAATAGAGGCCCGGATGCCGCTTCAGCGCCTGCATCAGCCAACCCATGCTGGTGGGTTGCTGGGTCAGCAGGCTGCCCATGTGATTGTTGACACCGACGGCGTGGGGCACCGAGGCGAGGTCCCGCTCGACGGCCAGTGCCAGCGCCTTCCGGTCCATGTCCACGTGCAGTCCGCCCGGACCGGTGGGGCGGCCGTCCAGGGTCTGCATGGGCAGGTGCAACATCAGCTCCTTGCCCCGCAGGTGCGCTGCCTCCGCGAGAGTGCTGGCGTAGGGGGTGTGGGGCAGGATGGCATAGGTCACCTGGCCGGGCAGTGCCAATGCGCGGCTGCCGTGTACCAGGTCGTTGCCGAGGTCGTCGATGATGATAGCGAGCATCGGCGCCTGCCCGGCCAGCGAGACCGGCCCCCACAGCAGCAGCACCAGTGCGAACAGACGCATCGGCTCAACCCCTGCCCTGGGCGGTGATCGCAAGCCCCTTGAGCAGGTTCAGTGCCTCGCTCAGCTCGTAATCCCGCTCCACCAGCGGCCGGCCATTATCCGGCTTCTGCTTTTCTGCGCCCTTGTCACCCTTGCCATTTGGGTTGCTGAGATGACCCGCAAGTTCGGCCTCCTTGAGGTGGGTGTCGGGGGTATCGCGCGGCGAGATCTTCACCGGTGTAAGGGGGATGTCCGGCTTGATGCCCTCGGCCTGAATGGAACGCCCCCCAGGGGTGAAGTAACGGGCAGTAGTGAGCTTGATGGCGGCCTTGTCGCTGATCGGCAGGACCGTCTGCACCGAGCCCTTGCCAAAGGTCTGGTGGCCCATGATCACGGCACGGCGGTGGTCCTGCAGCGCGCCGGCGACGATCTCCGAGGCAGAGGCCGAGCCTCCATTTACCAGCACCACCATCGGTGCCCCGTTCAACAGGTCATCGGGCTTGGCCTCGAAGCGTTGCTGCGAATGTTCTGCACGCCCCTCGATGCGCACGATGTCGCCGTCGGTGACGAAGGCGTCGCTGACCGCGATGGCCGCATTGAGCAGGCCGCCGGGATTGTCGCGCAGATCGAGCACCACACCCTGCAGTCGCCCGTCAGCCACCTTTTTCAGCTTGCTGATTGCGCTCAGCAGATCCCCGGGGGTGCGGGTCTGGAAATGGGCGATGCGGATATAACCGAAGCCGGGTTCGAGGAGACGGGACTTGACGCTGGCGACGTGGATCACCGCCCGCTCTATGTCGAATTCCAGGGGTTTGTCGACGCCCTCGCGGATAATGGTCAGGTGGATCACCGAGCCGGGCTTGCCGCGCATCAGCTTGACCGCCTCGTCCAGGCTCATGCCCTTCACGGCCCTGTCGCCGAGACGCACGATCAGGTCGCCGGCTCGGATCCCTGCACGCTTCGCCGGTGTGTCGTCGATGGGGGCGATGACCTTGATCAGGCCATCCTCGGTACCCACCTCGATGCCGAGACCACCGAATTCACCACTGGTGCCTTCCTGCAGGGCACTGAGCTCCTCGGCGTCGAGAAAGGCGGAATGGGGATCAAGGCCACCGAGCATGCCGCGGATGGCATAGATCAGCAGCTGGCGGTCATCCACCGGCTCGACGTAGTCCTGCTTCACCCGCTCGAAGATGTCGGCGAAGACCCGCAGTTCGTCCAGAGGCACCGGGGCCTTGTCGGCCTTGCCCGGCTCCGTCACCGCCTGTGCCATGCCCCCGAGCAAGGTACTGCTCACCAGCAGGGCAACCACGAAACGTTTCATTATCAGCCTCTCCCTTGCGCTCGCCTAGCCGACGCGCTGTCCCTTGGGTCGCCGGCACCAGCGTGCCGGATTGATGGGCTTGCCTTTCCGGCGAATACCGAAATAGACACCTGAGCGGCTTTGTCCGCCGCTGCGACCGACCAGGCCGATGGTCTCGCCCTGTTCCACCCAGTCACCCGCCTCTTTGAACAGGCTCTGGTTGTGGCCGTAGAGCGACATGTAGCCATCGCCGTGATCGATGATCATGAGCAGGCCAAAACCGCGCAGCCAGTCGGCGAAGGCCACCCGCCCGCGATGCACCGCCTTCACCTCTCGACCCTCGGGTGCACTGATCATAACACCGTCCCAACGCAGCTGGCCGGCCTTGGGTGTGCCGTAGGTCACGCTCAGGCGGCCGCTGGCGGGCCACGGCAGCCGCCCCTTGCTGCGGGCGAAGCTCTCCAGCCCCGGTGTCCGCTCCGGAATATCTGCCAGCGCCTCCTGCAGACCCTGCAGCAGGGCCTGCAGCCGCTGTTCGTCGTTTTTCAGCCGCTTTAGTTCGCTGCCCTGATTCGAAAGCTCCGCCGCCAGGGCAGCGAGCACCGAGCGGCGCGCCTGCTGGGCCCGCTCGAGTATCTGTTTCTCGCCATCGTAACGGGTGACCATTTCATTGAGCTGGGCCTCCTCCTCCGCCAGTTTGGCCCGTGTCTGTGCCAGCTCATGCAGATGCCGGTTGATCGATTCGAGCCGCCGCGCCCGGGCCCTGTTGAGATAATCGTAGTAGGTAAGTACGCGGCTGAGGGTGGCCGGGTCCTGCTGGTTGAGCATCAGCTTGATGCGTTCCTCACGACCGGTGGCATAGGCAGCACGCAGCTGCCGCCCCAGCAGTTCACGCTGCTCCTTCAGCGCCTTTGCCTGGGTCATCTCCTGGGCACGCAGGGCGGCGAGATTTTTGTGCTGCCGGCCAATCCGGCCATTGAGCACGCGCAGCTGCCGGGCGAGCCGGCCGATTTTTTCTTCGGCCTCCTGTAACTGCTCGCTGAGCTGGTCGCGTTCGCCACGATTTCTGTGGATCTGCTGCTGCAGGTCATCGATGCGCTGGCGCAGCTTTTTCAGCTGCTGATCGGCCTGCTGGTCACCCTGCCCGGCACCGATCACCGCCCCCGCCGGCAGCAGCAGCGCCAGCACGAGGCAGCAGGACAGTAGCGACGGCAGGGGACGCATCAGTCGTTGCTTTCCGACTCCTCGAAATGCAGCAGGGG
>JANTHH010000043.1 GCA_024762485.1 Chromatiales bacterium | reverse complement strand
CGAGTGCATTCGATACCTCCCGGCTGGAGAAACTGCGCGATGGCCTGGGTGAACTGGAACGCAACACCCGGGAGCTGCAGGAAAGCGTCATGCGCATGCGCATGCTGCCCATCAGTTTCGTGTTCAATCGCTTCCCGCGGCTGGTGCGTGATCTCTCCAACCAGCTGGGCAAGCAGGTCGAACTGGAGATGTCAGGGGAGAGTACCGAACTCGACAAGACGGTGATGGAGAAGATCGGCGACCCACTGGTGCACCTGGTGCGCAATGCCCTGGATCACGGCGTGGAAGGTCCTGAGGCGCGGCGTGCCGCGGGCAAACCGGAGACCGGCACAGTCCGGCTCAACGCCTATCACAAGGGCGGCCATATCATCATCGAGATCAGCGACGACGGCAATGGACTCGACCGTGACCGGGTTTACCGGAAGGCGCTCGAGCGGGGACTGGTGGGCGATGACGAGACCCTGAGCGACGAGCAGGTCTACGACCTGATCTTCCAGCCGGGTTTCTCCACTGCCGAGGTCGTCAGCGACGTCTCCGGGCGCGGCGTCGGCATGGACGTGGTGCGCCGCAACATCAACGAACTCAACGGCAGCGTCGAGGTGAACAGCGCGGCCGGCAAGGGCACGACCTTCACGGTTCGCCTGCCACTGACCCTCGCCATCGTCGATGGCCAACTGGTGATGGTCGGCGATCAGACCTTCGTCATCCCGCTGGTGTCGATCATCGAGTCACTGCAGATGCGTGACGAACTGGTCAAGGGTATCGCCGGCAAGGCCGATGTCTACCGCCTGCGCGAGGACTACATACCGATTGTCCGCATGTCGGAGATCTTCAATATCACCCCGGCTGATCATGAATATGCCGGGCAACTGATGGTGGTGGTCGAGGGTGAGGGACAGAAGGTCGGGCTGGTGGTCGATGACCTGCTGGCCCAGCAACAGGTGGTGGTGAAGAGTCTTGAGCCCAATTTTCAACGTGTCGACGGCCTGGCCGGCGCCACCATACTCGGTGACGGCACGGTGGCCCTGATTCTCGATACCGCCGGCCTGATCAAGACATATTCGAACGGTGGCGGGCATGGCCCGGCACCGATGATTGATGGCCTGGGTGACCAGGCGGCATGAAGGAGCCAGCAATGAACGCGCCCCAACCCTTGGGAATGGATGAGGTGGATATCGGCATCAACGCCGATGAAGATCAGCACCTGACCTTTATCCTCGAAGGAGAGGAATACGGTGTCGACATCCTGCGGGTGCAGGAAATCAAGGGCTGGGATCGCGTCACCCCCATCCCAAACACACCGGATTACATCCGTGGCGTGATCAACCTGCGCGGCACCATTGTGCCGATCATAGATCTCAGGCTGCGTTTCGACATGCCGGCCGTGGAGTATGGACCCATGACCGTGGTGATCGTGCTCCGGGTAGTGGGCGAGGATCGGGAGCGGATCATGGGCATCGTCGTCGATGCCGTGTCCGATGTACACAACATCGGTGTCGATATCCTGCGACCGGCACCGGATTTCGGCGGTGCCCTGAGCATCGATTTCGTCAAGGGGCTGGCCTCTATCGACGAGAAAATGGTGATCGTGC
This sequence comes from Chromatiales bacterium, assembly GCA_024762485.1. Classification (GTDB taxonomy): domain Bacteria; phylum Pseudomonadota; class Gammaproteobacteria; order Chromatiales; family Chromatiaceae; genus JANTHH01. The sequence goes on along the minus strand of JANTHH010000043.1, from coordinate 13,503 downwards.
TCGACATCGACCACCTGCTCACCGACGGTGTACTGAACAATCTCGACAACGCTACCGGCAACGCCTAGGCCGCAGTCGAGAGGCACGACGGCAGGCATGCGCATGATCGCGGTTATGAACCAGAAGGGTGGCGTGGGCAAGACCACGACAACACTCAACATGGCGCATGCCCTGGCGCTCTCCGGTCGTGACGTCACCGTGCTGGACATGGACCCGCAGGCACATCTGACCACCAGCTTCGGTGCCGAGAACAGCGCGGGTGCAGACGCGGTGTTGCTCGAGGGTGCCACCATCGGTGAGGTGGAACAGCGGGTGCGTGAAGGCATCCGCCTGGTATCCGCAGGCCCTCGCCTGGGTGAGGCGGAGACCATGAAGGCGGGTGGCGCGCAGCGCGGCTGGCTGCTCGACAAGGCCCTCGATGCGGCAGGCCCGCGCGAGGTCGTGCTGGTCGATTGTCCCCCCTCCGCCGGCCTGCTGGCGATGAATGCGTTGCTGGCGACCCGCGAGGTACTGATCCCCGTCGCCGGAGACTATCTGTCGCTGCACGGCCTTTCACGCCTGGTGGGCATACTCCAGCATATCGAGCAGACACTGGGGCGCAGCAGCCGAAAGTGGGTGGTACTCACCCGATTTCATGAACGCCGGCGGCTCGCCCGCGAGGTGAAGGAAAAACTGCTCCAGCATTTTCCCGGACAGGTACTCGCCACCCCCGTGCGCGAGACCGTGGCACTGGCCGAGAGCCCGGGCTTTGGCAAGACCATCTTCGAGTACCAGGCGCGCAGCAACGGTGCGGCCGATTACCGCCTGCTGGCCGGTGACCTCATGGCCGGGCGGGTGATGTAAATCCACGATCCATATTCAAGTAATCACGGGTCCCTGCCGAAAGCAGTGACAGGACAAAAAGAGACAGCCCATGGCAGTTAAGAAACAGAGCAAACTGGGTCACGACCCCCTTGCCTGGATGCAGGACGAGGATGGCGCGGAAGCGGCATCGGACGATGCAGGCACCGCTGCGGCACAGCCGGCAGCAAAGACCTCGAGAACCACAGGCGGTCGTGGCACCAAGCGTGCCACCACGCGGCGCAAGACCACGCGCAAGACAACCGCGAAGAAACCGAGCGACGTCGAACTGCTGGAGCGTTCTTTCGCAGCGCTGGCACCGGACGCCGATACCCTGGCCGCCCGTTTCTATGAGGAGCTGTTCGAGCGCTACCCCGACGTCGTGCCCATGTTCGAAGGCACCGATGTCCCCGAGCAGCAGAAGAAACTCGTTGCCGCCCTGACCCTGGTGGTCAACAGCCTGCGCAAGCCGGAACAGCTGAACCAGGCATTGGTGACCCTTGGAAAACGCCACCAGGAATACGGTGCCGAAGCCGCACACTACCAGGCCGTTGCAGACACGCTGATCGATGTCATGCGTGAACTGGCCGGTGATCTCTGGAGCGATGACATCGAGGGGGCGTGGACAAGGGCGCTGACCTCTATCGCCGAAACCATGCTCAATGCTTACGACGCCGTGGAGGAAAAGGACATGGCCGCAAATCCCGAATCAGTAGAATCCGGCATCAATAGCGAGGAAGTGACGCGACTGCGCAGCGCACTCGACAATGCCATGACGGCGATCATGATGGTGGATCGGGATCTCGTGATCACCTATGCCAACAAGTCCGTGCTCGAGCTGTTGGGCGACAATCAGGATGTGTTGCGCGAGATTTATCCAGGCTTCGACGTCAACACCCTGGTTGGCAGTTGTATCGACCAGTTCCACAAGAATCCGGCGCATCAGCGTGCACTGCTCGGCGACCCCGCCAATCTGCCGTACTCGACAGACATCCACGTCGGACCGCTGACCTTCCACCTCAATACCACGGCCCAACTGGACGAGGCGGGCAACTACATCGGGACCACACAGGAGTGGTCCGACGTCACGGAGGTGCGTCGGCGCGAGTCCGAGATTGCCCGCCTGCAGGGCACCGTCGACGGTGCCATGACCGCCATCATGATGATCGACCGCGACTTCAACATCACCTACGTCAACGACGCCACCCGCAAGCTGCTGGGTGGGCACGAGGCGATCCTGAAGGCGGTCTATCCGGGGTTCTCGGTGGAGAATATCGTTGGCAGCAATATCGACGCTTTCCACAAGAATCCGTCGCACCAGCGACAGTTGCTCGCGGATCCCCGTAACCTGCCGTACAGCACCGATATCCATGTCGGACCGCTGACCTTCAATCTCAACGTGACCGCGGTGCACGATGCGCATGGCGAATACGTGGGCAACGCCCTGGAATGGAGCGATGTCACCGAGATGCGGGCCAAGGAAGAAGAGGTCGCACGGCTGCAGTCGGCGATCGACGGCGCCTCCTCGAACTTCATGCTGTGTGACGAGGACCTGAACATCGTCTATGTCAATCCGGCAGTGGTCGAGATGATGCGGCGTCGCCAGAACGAGTTACGTGAAATCTGGCCCAGCCTGGATGCCAACAATCTCGTGGGTCAGAACATCGATCAGTTCCACAAGAACCCCGCGCATCAGCGTGCGTTGCTGTCCGATCCCAACCGGCTGCCTGCAGTGGGTGATATCCAGGTGGCCGGTCTCGATTTCCAGGTCATCGCCACCATGATTACCGGCCCCAATGGTGAGTACCGCGGCAATATGGTCGAGTGGAAGGACCAGACCGAGCAGAAGGATGCCGAACGCCAGATCGAAGGGTTGATCCAGTCAGCCGTCGACGGCCAGCTCGACCAGCGCATCGATACCAGTATGTACGATGGTTTCATGAAGGGGTTGGGTGATGGCATCAACAGCCTGATGGACACGGTGGTGCAGCCGATCAAAGAAGGTACCCGGGTGCTGCAGCACCTGGCCTCGGGAGACCTGAGTCAGCACATGGAAGGCGAGTACAACGGCGAATTCGCCGTGTTGCGCGATGCCATCGGCGAGACCCTCGGCAACCTGCAGGACATCGTCGGCAGGATCCGTGAGTCTTCCGGCAGTATCGCCACTGCCGCCGGCGAGATCGCCCACGGCAATACGGATCTCAGCCAGCGTACCGAGGAACAGGCCTCGTCGCTGGAGGAGACCGCCTCCAGCATGGAGGAACTCAACGGCACCGTGGCACAGAATGCCGACAACGCGCGCACCGCCAACCAGTTGGCACTCAGCGCCAGCGAGCAGGCGGAGAAGGGCGGTGATGTGGTCAGCCAGGCCATTACGGCCATGGCCCAGATCAACGACGCGAGCAAGAAGATCGCCGACATCATCGGCGTCATCGACGAGATCGCCTTCCAGACCAACCTGCTGGCACTCAATGCCGCGGTGGAGGCGGCCCGGGCCGGCGAACAGGGGCGCGGCTTTGCGGTGGTTGCCACCGAGGTGCGAAACCTCGCCCAGCGTAGCGCCGCCGCAGCAAAAGAGATAAAGACGCTGATCAAGGACAGTGTGGAAAAGGTCGATGACGGCTCCCGCCTTGTCAACGATTCGGGCAGCACACTGGAAGAGATCGTCATCTCGGTGAAGAAGGTCAGCGACATCATTGCCGAGATCGCTGCTGCCAGCCAGGAACAGTCGGCCGGCATTGGCCAGGTCAACCAGGCCATCACGCAGATGGAGGAGGTGACCCAGCAGAACGCCGCCCTGGTCGAACAGGCCGCAGCCGCGAGCGAGTCGCTGGACGAGCAGGCCAAGGGGCTTGACGAGCTGATGTCCTTCTTCGGCGACACGGGTGGTGCCCCCGAGCGGCCGGTGGCGGCAGACGCCTCGCGTAAAGTGGCTTCCCGGCCAGTACCGCGCCGCGCTGCCGTGGAGCCGCGTCGTCCCGCGAGCGGCGGCCACGATGCCGGCGACGACAGCGAGTGGGAAGAGTTCTGATCGGGGCCTCTGGTCAAGGGAGCGATGTATCTTGGTGAGGGAAAACGGAAGTGCGCGTGAGTTCGCCTTCACGGACAGGGATTTCAACTGCCTGCGACAGCTGGTTGGCGAGCGCACAGGGATCGTCCTCTCCGATGCGAAAAAGGACATGGTCTACAGCCGCCTGGCACGGCGGCTGCGGAAGCTGCAGCTGGACAATTTCGCCAGCTATTGCTCGCTGATTCATGATGAGGCGGGCAATGCCGAGGAGATGGTGCAACTGACCAATGCCATCACCACCAACCTGACATCGTTCTTCCGCGAACCCCACCATTTTGATTTTCTCAGGCAGCAGGCGCTGCCAGATCTGCGGCAGCGGAACGCTGGCAGCAAGCGTCTGAGGATCTGGTCGTCGGCCTGCTCGACGGGTGAGGAGCCCTACAGCATCGCCATTGCACTGCGGCAAGTCATGTCGGACCTGCGGGGCTGGGATGCCCGTATTCTCGCCACCGATCTTGATACCAACGTGCTGGAAACGGCACAGCGTGGCGTCTACAAGGACGAACGCATCGAAGGCCTGGACCGAGAGGTGTGCCGGCGCTGGTTCCTCAAGGGCAGAAACGGCCAGGCTGGCATGGTGAGGGCGCGGGACGAGCTGCGCGAACTGATCACCTTCCGCCAGCTCAATTTGATGCATGACTGGCCGTTCAAGGGGCCATTCGACGCGGTGTTCTGCCGCAACGTGGTGATCTATTTCAACCGGGATACCCAGCGCCGGCTGATCGATCGCATAGCCGACCACATGGCCCCGGGCGGCTACCTGTTCATGGGGCACTCGGAAGCGCTGCACAAGATCTCCAGTCGCTTCAGGCTGATCGGCAAGACTATCTACCAGTTGGCTTCGTGATGGCAGCAGCAGACCATGCGAATGGATTCGTCAGCCGTCGATGCGGCAGCAAACCGCTGCCGGTGCTGCCGGGCTTCGCCCACATCAATCGTTACTGGGACAAGGTGCATGGCGCCTGCGCGGCGAAGATCCTGCCCGGTGAATACTACGTGACCACTCAGCAGGAGCTGATCGTCACGGTGCTCGGGTCCTGTGTCTCGGCCTGCGTGCGTGATCCCATATTCGGCATCGGCGGCATGAACCACTTCATGTTGCCCCAGTCGGGTGGGGGCAGTATTGCAAGCACCGGGCTGAGTGAATCCGCGCGCTATGGTAATGTCGCCATGGAACACCTGATCAACGAGATCCTCAAGCACGGTGGTCAGCGGCGCAATCTGGAGTTCAAGCTGTTCGGCGGCGGCCGCATAATAGCGGGCATGACCGATGTCGGCAGGCGCAACATCAGTTTCGTCCACGATTATCTGGACGTGGAGGGCTTCGAGATCAGCGCGGAGGATCTGGGCGGTGATTATCCGCGCAAGGTGGTCTTCGATCCGAAGACCGGCAGGGTGCGGATGAAGAAGCTTCGTTCGATGCACAACAGCACCATCGTCGAGCGCGAGACCGCCTACCTGTCCGAGCTCGAGACACAACCGGTTGCCGGCGGGGTCGACCTGTTTTGAACGGACCGGGGAAAAAGATCCGCGCCCTGGTGGTGGACGATTCCGCCCTGGTACGACAGATGCTCGGCAGCATTCTCGAGGAGGATGGCGACATCGATGTGGTGGGGACGGCCACGGATCCTTATGACGCCCGTGAGAAGATAAAGCGCCTCAACCCGGACGTGCTCACCCTCGACGTGGAGATGCCGAAGATGGATGGCATCACCTTCCTCTCGAACCTGATGCGGCTGCGCCCCATGCCAGTGGTGATGGTTTCCTCGCTGACCGAAAAGGGGGCCGAAGTAACCCTGAATGCATTGGAGTTGGGGGCCATCGATTTTGTCGCCAAGCCCAAGGTTGGCGTGGTAGAGGGGCTCAATGCCTATGCGGAGGACATCCGGGCCCGGGTCCGCCAGGCAGCGGCAGTCCCACGGCACAGGCTGGAGCGGCGTCTGGCAACGACTGCTGCCACTGTCCAGCCAGCACCCCCACGGCTGGATACCACCGACAAGCTGATCGCCATCGGTGCCTCTACTGGGGGCACCGAGGCCATCAAGGACGTACTGATGGCGCTGCCATCTGGCGCCCCCGGGGTAGTGATCACCCAGCATATCCCCGAGGCCTTCAGCGCCTCCTTTGCGAAGAGAATGGACCGGGTCTGCAGCCTGTCGGTCTCCGAGGCCGTGGATGGTCAGCAGATCCTGCCCGGTCACGCCTATATCGCCCCGGGGAATCGTCATCTGCTGGTGGAGCGCAGCGGCACGCGCTTCGTCTGCCGCCTGAATGACGGACCTCCGGTCAATCGCCACAAGCCGTCCGTCGACGTGCTGTTCCGCTCCGTGGCGGAACATGTCGGGCACAATGCCGTGGCCGCCATACTCACCGGGATGGGCGACGACGGTGCCCAGGGCCTGCTGGCGATGCGGCAGGCGGGTGCCGCCACCCTCGCGCAGGATGAGGCCACCAGTGTGGTGTGGGGCATGCCGGGCGAGGCAGTGAAGGCCGGTGCCGCGCAGCACGTGCTGCCGCTGGGGGAAATCGCTGGGCGTCTTCTGACCCTGGTGGCGCGCAAGCAACCCGCCTAGCTGTCGCGGCTCTCGACTAGGGTTTTTCCCTATTCCTTTTTGTCCATTGGCCGGTCAAATTGACCGGCCATGGCGTGTCGCCGAGCCGCTCGCGCCATACATAACGATAAAGACAATCAACCGAATGAGGACCCAGCACATGCGCATGACCAACTACCTTTCTGCTTTCCTTTTGCTCCTGGTGGCCGGGCTGGCCCAGGCCGCCGACACGGCACTGAAACCCTTCGTGCTGGCCGGAAAGGTCGCAGGAGACGTGGCAAGCGTCACCAGTGACGTGAAAAACAAGCTTGAGGGTGCCGGATTCGAGGTGATTGGCACCTATGCCCCTTACGACGGTGTGAACATCCTGATCATCACCAGCGATGCGCTGAAAAAGCATGCGACCGCGAGCGAGTTCGGTGATTACGGTGCCGTTCAGCGGGTGACCCTCAGCAAGGAAGGCGACGAGGTACAGATCGCGTATACCAACCCTGTCTATATGGCCAGTGCCTACCGCATGGCCTCCGACATGCAGGATGTGGCGGATGCACTGGCCTCTGCGCTGGGCAACGGCACGCCTTACGGCTCCGAGGAGGGCCTGTCGGCGGAGAAGTTGCGCAAATATCATTACATGTTCGCCATGCCTTACTTCGATGATCCCCTGGAACTTGGTGAGTTCGGGGATCAGGCCAAGGCCGTCAACGCAGTCGAGGACGGTCTGGCCAAGGGTCGGGGTGGTGTGAGCAAGGTCTTCCGTCTCGATCTGCCGGACGGTGCGACCCTGTTCGGCGTGGCGATGACCACCGACTGTAGTGGTGACCGTTTCGTCATGGACAAGATCGACTTCAAGGAGATCAAGTCCACCGGTCACCTGCCCTACGAGATGCTGGTCAAGAATGGCGAGGTGTACGCCCTGCATCCGAAGTTCCGCATCGCCATCAATTTCCCTGACCTGTCGATGGCAGGCGAGAACAGCTTCATGTCGATCATGTGTGCACCCGGCGACATCGACAAGGCATTGAGCCAGGTCGTTGGTGCGAATCCTGCTGACGATGAGTGAACAGTCCACTGGCTGATGCTGCGGCATGAGCACAAAAAAACCGGCCTGAAGGCCGGTTTTTTGTGCCTGGTCGAGTTGCCGGATCAGGCGTCGATGCGCTTGTATTTGATGCGGTGGGGCTGAACAGCCTCGTCCCCCAGCCGGCGGCGCTTGTCCTCCTCGTAGTCAGCGAAGTTGCCTTCGAACCAGGTCACGGTGGAATCACCCTCAAAGGCGAGAATGTGGGTGGCGATGCGATCGAGGAACCAACGATCGTGAGAGATGACCACGGCGCACCCGGGAAAGGCGAGCAGTGCCTCCTCGAGGGCGCGCAGAGTCTCCACGTCGAGATCGTTGGTGGGTTCGTCCAGCAACAGGGTATTGCCGCCGGATTTCAGCAGCTTCGCCAGGTGTACCCGGTTGCGCTCGCCGCCGGACAGGTCGCCGACCCGCTTCTGTTGATCCGAGCCCTTGAAGTTGAAGCGCGAGCAATAGGCGCGGGACTGGGTCTGAAAGCGGCCCACGCTGATGATGTCGAGGCCATCGGAGATCTCCTCCCACACGGTCTTGTCCGGGTCGAGAGCGTCGCGTGACTGATCCACGTACGCCAGCTGGACGGTGGGGCCGATTCGCAGTTCACCGTCATCCGGGGTTTCCTGGCCGGTGATGATGCGAAACAGGGTGGTCTTGCCGGCCCCGTTGGGGCCGATGATGCCGACGATGCCGCCTCGGGGCAGGTTGAAGTTGACGTGCTCGTAGAGCAGCTTGTCACCGTAGGCCTTTTTCAGCTCGGTGGCCTCGATGACCAGGTCGCCGAGGCGTTCACCGGGCGGTATGTAGATCTCGTTGGTCTCGTTGCGCTGCTGGAATTCCTGGTTCTGCAGTTCGTCGAAGCGTGCGAGTCGGGCCTTGCTCTTGGCCTGGCGTCCCTTGGGGTTGGTGCGGACCCAGTCGAGTTCTTCCTTCATCGCCTTGATGCGGGCCTGCTCCTGCTTCTGCTCCTGTTCCAGACGCTGTTCCTTCTGCTCCAGCCAGCTGGAGTAGTTGCCTTCCCAGGGGATGCCGTGGCCACGGTCCAGTTCGAGGATCCAGCCGGCAACGTTGTCGAGGAAGTAGCGGTCGTGGGTCACCGCCACCACGGTCCCCTGGTAGTCGTGCAGGAAGCGCTCCAGCCAGGCGATGGACTCGGCATCGAGGTGGTTGGTGGGTTCGTCCAGCAGCAGCATGTCCGGCTTGGAGAGCAGCAGCTTGCAGAGGGCAACGCGGCGGCGCTCACCGCCCGAGAGCGTATTGACGTCGGCATCCCAGGGCGGCAGCCGGAGCGCGTCGGCGGCCACCTCCAGCTGGCGCTCCAGGTTGTGTCCGTCACTTGCCTGGATGATGTCTTCGAGTTCGGCCTGGCGCTTTGCCAGGGCATCGAAATCGGCATCCGGCTCGGCGTAGGCGGCATAGACCTTGTCGAGCTCGGCCATCGCATCGGTGATCTCGCTGAGGGCCTCTTCGACATTGCCACGCACGTCCTTGTCGGGATTGAGCTGCGGCTCCTGGGGCAGGTAGCCGACCCGGATGCCCGGCTGCGGACGGGCCTCGCCCTCGATATCGGTATCGATGCCCGCCATGATGCGCAGCAGGGTGGACTTGCCCGAGCCGTTGAGGCCGAGTACGCCGATCTTGGCGCCGGGGAAGAAGGAGAGGGAGATGTCACGCAGGATCTGCCGTTTCGGCGGTACCACCTTGCTGACACGGTTCATTGTGTAGATGTACTGGGCCATCTGTTTCCTCGTAAGGCATGCAGGAGAGGGCAGAAAGCGGTAATTTTCTCATAAAATGCCGTTTTCGTGCGGTCGGGTCGCCAGACAAATACCCCCGCTGCCGGGTGGGTAAGCGGTCTGCCGCTCTAGTTTCCAGCTGGTAGAATCTGTAAGCTTTGCTGGCGCGGCTGATGCCAGCGTCCGACTAGTCATAAAATACCGGAGTAATACATGGCCTGGAACGAACCGGGAGGCGGTAACCGCGACCCCTGGAGCGGCAAGGGTGGGGACCAGGGTCCCCCCGACTTGGATGAGGTGGTCAAGAAGCTGCAGGACAGCATCGGTGGGCTGTTTGGCGGCAAGGGCCGTGGTGGTGATGGCAGCAGCGGCAGCGGCAGTTCCGGTGGCGGTATCGCCGGCATCGGCCTGATCATACTTGTCGTCGTTATCGGCTTGCTGGTATTCAACAGCATCTACATCATCGAACCGGCGGAGCGTGGTGTCGTCAAGCGCTTTGGCGCCTACCTCGAGATCACCCAGCCAGGGCCCCATTTCCGCATTCCGCTGATCGATGAGGTGGAGGTGGTCAATGTCGACAAGGTGCATGAATTTCCACATCGTGCACAGATGCTGACCAAGGACGAGAACATCGTCGACGTCACACTCACCCTGCAGTACCGCATTCAGGATCCCGCCGATTACCTGTTCCAGGATGCCAGTCCGGAGAAGACCATCCGCAGTGCCATGGAGTCCGCGCTGCGGGAGGTGACCGGACAGAATCTCATCGACAATGTGATGACCGAGAACCGTAGCGGCATCGCCGACATGGTCAAGCAGGGCACGCAGGATCTGTTGAACCTCTATCGCACCGGCCTCGAGGTCACCAGCCTGAACATCCAGAACGTGAACCCGCCCGAGGCGGTGAAGGATGCCTTCGATGACGCCAACAGGGCGCGCGAGGACAAGGCGCGGCTGGAGAACAAGGCACAGGCTTATGCCAACGACGTGGTGCCACGTGCACGGGGTGCTGCCGCACGGGTGGTGGAGAATGCCAAGGCCTACAAGGCCAAGGTGGTGGCCGAGGCGGATGGTGAATCCAGTCGTTTCCTGGCCCTGCTGGGCGAATACAGGAAGGCGCCGAACGTGACGCGTGAACGCCTCTATCTTGAGACCATGCAGAACGTGTTGAAGAATTCCGGCAAGGTCCTGCTGGATGTCAAGGAAGGTAACGCCCTGACCTACCTGCCACTGGACCGCATCATGGGCCAGGCGCCCCGGCAGAGTGCCGGTCAGGGTGCAGGCAGCAGTGGCGGCGCACCTTACGTGAGTGACAATTCGAGTACATCGGACGCGGCAGCAGGCCGGCATCCGCGAGATCTGACGAACCTGCGGAGGACCCGTTGATGAACTCCTCAAAGAGCATAATCGTTCTGATCGTGGTGGTCCTGCTGGCGTTGCTGGCCTCGGGGTCATTCTTCATCGTGCAGCAGAACCAGGTTGCCCTGTTGCTGCGACTGGGCAAGATCGAGGACGTCAGCAACGAACCCGGTCTGCACTTCAAACTGCCACTGGTGCAGAAGGTGCTGCTGTTCGACAGGCGTATCCAGACGGCCGACGCCCAGCCCCAGCGCTTCCTCACTGCAGAAAAGAAATTCGTGGTGGTGGATTCCTACGTGAAATGGCGGATCTCGGATGCAGCCCAGTATTACCGCTCCACCGGCGGCAGTATCCTGACCACCTCGCGGTTGCTGGCCGAGCAGGTCAATACCGCGTTGCGCAACGAATTCGGCAAGCGCACCATTCAGGAAGTCATTTCCGGGGAACGTTCCGCCATCATGGAGACCCTGGCCAAGAATGCCGACGACAAGGCCAGTAATCTTGGCGTGGAGATCGTCGATGTCAGGGTCAAGCAGATCGACTTCCCGGAACGGGTCAGCAACTCGGTGTACGAGCGCATGCGCTCGGAGCGGGAGCGGGTAGCCAAGGAGTGGCGCGCGCAGGGCGCCGAGGCGGCGGAACGCATTCAGGCGGACGCGGATCGTCAGCGTACCGAGATCCTCGCCCAGGCATACCGGGAAGCGGAGATCCTTCGCGGTGAGGGGGATGCCAAGGCGGCAGAGACCTATGCCAAGGCCTTCGATACGGATCCCGAGTTCTATGCCTTCTGGCGGAGCCTGACGGCCTATCGGGATATCTTCGATGACGGCGGCAGCGTCATGGTGCTCGATCCTGACTCGGAATTCTTCCGCTATTTCAGCAACCGCAAGGGCGGGGGCTGATAGACAAGGCTGCCGGCCTTTGAGAAAATCGAACGCCTGCGGGGTGTACTGCCCCGCAGGCTGAACGGCCGGGTAGCGTCCCGGCTTTTTTGTGGGAGTTGCCATGTGGCACGATCTGTTGGCGGCCTTTGCACTCATGTTGGTGCTTGAAGGCCTCATGCCATTCATCAATCCGCAGGGTTACAAGCACATGATGCGCACCATCATCAGCATGGAAGACGGCGCCTTGCGTTATGGCGGGCTGTTCAGCATGTTGGCGGGTGTGGTGCTGCTGTATCTAGTCAAGTGACAGGTCACATGCATAACGAACGCTGGCTTCTGCCTGAGGGGATCGACGAACTTCTGCCGGAACAGGCGAGGGCACTGGAGCATCTGCGCCGACGTCTTCTCGACCACTATGCCAGTTGGGGTTACGAGCTGGTGATCACGCCATTCATCGAATATCTCGAGTCCCTGCTGACCGGGACGGGCAAGGATCTGGATCTGCAGACCTTCAAGCTCACCGATCAGTTGTCGGGCCGCCAGCTTGGCATCCGCGCCGACATCACGCCTCAGGTGGCGCGCATCGATGCACACCATCTGCGCCGCGACGAGCCCACCCGTCTCTGTTATATCGGCACCGTGCTGCGCACCCGCAGCGACGGTTTTGCCGCCTCCCGCAGCCCGCTGCAGATCGGCGCCGAACTCTATGGCCATGCGGGTATCGAGAGCGACCTGGAGATCCTCAGCCTGATGCTGGAGACCCTGAATACGGCCGGGGTAGAGGATATTTATCTCGATCTCGGTCATGTCGGGATCTTTCGCGGACTGGCCCGCCAGGCCGGCCTCGACGCTGATCAGGAAGCGGCACTGTTCGAGGCCCTGCAGCGCAAGGCGCAGCCGGAGATCGACGCCCTGATCGGGGAATTTTCCGTGACGGATGAGTGTGCGGCCATGCTCAGTGCCCTGGCCGGTCTCAATGGTGACGACGAGGTCATCAACAAGGCCCGGATCGCACTGGCCAACGCGGATGATGATGTGCTGGCAGCCATCGACTATGTCGCGGCATTGGGTGCTGCACTGACCCAGACGCTGCCCGGGGTACCCTTGCATTATGATCTGGCGGAGCTTCGCGCCTATCACTATCAGACGGGCGTGGTGTTCGCCGCCTTCGTCCCCGGTCTCGGCAACGAGGTGGCACGGGGCGGCCGCTACGACCACATCGGCGAGGTCTTCGGGCGCGCGCGACCAGCCACCGGCTTCAGCGCCGACCTCAAGACCCTGATGCGGGTGGCCAGACCCGAGCCGCTGGCGGTACCCGAGTCCATTTTCGCCCCCTGGGCGGATAATGATCCGGGCTTGTTGCAGCGGATCAGGGAATTACGCCGGGCAGGTCGTGTCGTGGTGCGTGAGTTGCCCGGCCAGGCGGGTGATGCCGCATCAATGGCCTGCAGCCATCAGCTGCAGCTCGTGAACGGTGAATGGCAGGTAAGCGCGCTCTGAGGTTCGCCCGGGACGCCGCCGATATTGAACCGGACGCTGAGCGTCCTGAATGAGAGAGAAACACAATGGGTAAGAACGTCGTTGTCATCGGTAGCCAGTGGGGTGATGAAGGCAAGGGTAAGGTCGTCGACCTGCTCACCGACAAGGCTGATGCTGTCGTGCGCTTTCAGGGCGGACACAACGCCGGCCATACGCTCGTCATTGATGGCAAGCAGACGGTACTGCACCTGATTCCCTCGGGGATCCTCCGCGAGAATGTGCGCTGCCTCATCGGCAACGGCGTGGTGCTTTCACCCGAGGCCCTGATCGAAGAGTTGGAGATGCTCGAGCACAACGGTATCAATGCGCACGACCGCATGGGCATCAGTGAGTCTTGTCCCGTCATCCTCCCTTATCATGTTGCTCTCGACCATGCCCGTGAGGTTGCGCGCGGCAAGAAGGCCATCGGCACCACCGGGCGTGGCATCGGTCCCTGTTATGAGGACAAGAT
>JANTHH010000042.1 GCA_024762485.1 Chromatiales bacterium | reverse complement strand
GCAGGATTAGCCGATCACCCGGGAGATACGCATGACCGTCGGCAGCGCCTTGACCCGGCGCATGATACGCGCCAGGTGGTTGCGGTCCTTGACGGTGATGACGAAGCGCAGGGACGAGCTGAGGCCGTCCCTTTCCTCACTGCGCACGTCCTCGATATTGGAGCCCTCGCGGGCGATGACCGAGGCCACGGTGGCGAGCATGCCGCGCTGATTGCCGGCATCCACGCGGATGGCGGTGGCATATTCGCCGACCACGTCCGGCGCCCAGTTGACGTCCATCCAGCCGTGCCCCTGTTTGCGGAAGTCGCCCAGGTTGGGACAATTCTGGTGATGCACCACCATGCCCTTGCCGGCGCTGACGGTGGCGACGATGGGATCACCCGGGATGGGTCCGCAGCACTTGGCGAAATTGACCACCATGCCCTCGGTGCCGGTGATGGTGAGGGTGCCCTGCTTGCCATCACCCCCTTGGGTGCCACCTTCTTCATGGGCCAGCAGCTGCGCCACCAGCTTGGCGGTACGGTTGCCGAGACCGATCTCTTCCAGCAGTTGCTCCGGACTGTCGCAATTGAGCGCGCCTAGCAGGTTTCTGCAGGTATCGGCGGTGAGGTCGTCGACGCTCATCCGGTACACCTGCATCTCGCGCTCCAGCAAGCGGCGGCCCAGTTCCAGGGCCTCGCGCTTCTCCAGCCGCTTGAGATAGCTGCGGATATTGGCGCGCGCCTTGCCGGTGACCACGAAGTTCAGCCAGCTGGGATTGGGGCGGGCGTCGGGCTTGGTGATGATCTCCACCGTCTGCCCGTTGTAGAGCTGGGTGCGCAGCGGTGACAGCCGACGATCGACCCGCGCCGCGACGCACTGGTTTCCGACATCGGAGTGCACGGCGTAGGCGAAGTCGATGACCGTCGCCCCCTTGGGCAGCACCATGATCTTGCCGCGCGGGGTGAAGACATAGACCTCGTCGGGGAACAGGTCGACCTTGACGTGTTCGAGAAACTCCATGGAGTCACCCGAATCCTTCTGCAGCTCCAGCAGGTCACGCACCCAGTCGGCGGCCGGCGTCGGTGGCCCACCGTCCGTTCCCTCAACAGCACCCTTGTAGCGCCAGTGGGCGGCGATGCCCTCCTCGGCCACGCGGTGCATGTCATGGGTGCGGATCTGGATCTCGATGGGCAGACCGTTGGGACCGAACAGCACGGTGTGCAGTGACTGGTAACCGTTGGCCTTGGGTATGGCGATGTAGTCCTTGAACTTGCCGGGTACCGGCTTGTATAGGTTGTGCACGGTGCCGAGCACCCGGTAGCAGGTGTCCACCGTATCGACGAGGATGCGGAAGGCGTAGACATCGGCCAGCTCGCTGAGCGGCAGATGCTTGTCACGCATTTTGCGGTAGACGCTGTAGACGTGCTTCTCGCGCCCCTTCACCTCGCCCTTGATGCCGTCCTGCTCCAGTCGCTGCTGCAAGGTGCTCTCGATCTGGCCCACCGCCTCCTTGCGGTTGCCGCGCATGTGACGCAGGGCGTTGCTGAGAATGCGGTGCCGCCAGGGCCAGTGGGCCATCATGCCCAGATCTTCCAGCTCGTGACGAATGCTGTTGATGCCGAGGCGGTTGGCGATGGGTGCGTAAATGTCGAGGGTTTCGCGGGCGATGCGCCGCGCCTTGTCGGGCCGCATCACGCCGAGGGTGCGCATGTTGTGCAGCCGGTCTGCCAGCTTGATGAGGATGACGCGGATGTCGCGGGTCATCGCCAGCATCATCTTGCGGAAATTTTCCGCCTGCGCTTCCGCCTTGGAGCGGAAATTGATCATGGTCAGCTTGCTGACGCCGTCGACCAGCTCAGCGATCTCGGGATCGAACTCGTTGGCGAGTTGCTCCTTGGCGGTCTCGGTGTCCTCGATGACATCGTGCAGGATGGCCGCCATCAGGCACTTGTAGTCCATGCGCATGCCGGCCAGGATGCGGGCGACAGCAAGGGGATGGTAGATGTAGGGCTCGCCGGAGAGGCGATGCTGTCCCATGTGGGCCTCGGCGCCGAACAGGTAGGCGCGGTAGACCTCACGCACCTGGGCGGGGGTGAGGTAACCCTCGAGGTAGGTGCACAGATCGCTGACCAGCAGCCGGACCTTGCCGATATCCTCATCGGCGACGTGAGCGGGCAGGTCGACAGCTTTTGGTTGCACCCTGGTTCCGTTGATCAGTGGCTGCGCAGCGGCAGCCGCGTTGTGCCCCGGTCAGGCCTCGTCAGAGGGGCTGGAAAGCAGCTCGCCCGCCAGTGCGGCAGCCAGCTCCTCATCGATGGATTCCTCGGTCTCTTCCGGCTCGGCAACGGTCTCGTTGCTGATCAGGCCTTCGGCAATCTCGCGCAGCGCGACCACCGTGGGCTTGTCGTTCTCCCAGGGCACCAGCGGCTCGACACCGTTGACCAGCTGGCGTGCGCGCTTGGTGGCGAGCAGCACCAGGTCGAACCGGTTGTCCACGTGATCCAGACAGTCTTCTACAGTGATGCGGGCCATGTTCGCTACTACTCCGGGGTGTTCATGAATTCTCGGTGACCGGACATTGTATCGCCACGACCGCTATTGGCCAAGCGGGGAATCGAGCATGGCCGCGAGCTGCTCGGCGTAGCGGCTGGCCTGGCGGGGCAGGCGCAGTCGTTCGGCGCCGACGATATGGCCGAGATCGGCCAACGCCCGGTCGAAGTCGTCGTTGATCACCAGATAGTCGTATTCGGCATAGTGGGAGAGCTCGTTGCGGGCGTCGCGCATGCGCCGCTCGATGACCTCGTCGCTGTCCGTGCCGCGCCCACCAAGCCGTTCACGCAGGGCCTCGATGGAAGGCGGGGCGATAAAGACGGAGACCGCCTCGGGGAAGCGCTCGCGCACCTGGCGGGCACCCTGCCAGTCGATCTCCAGCACCACGTCCTGCCCGCTGGCCAGCTGTTCACGCACAGCGGCCTCGGCGGTACCGTAGTAATTGTCGAACACCTGGGCATGCTCCAGGAAGGCGCCCTCGCCCACCAGGCGGAGGAATTCGTCCTTGTCGACGAAATGGTAGTGGACGCCGTCCTGTTCGCCCGGGCGCATGGCACGGGTGGTATGCGAAACCGACAGCACGAGGTTTTCGTCGGTGGGGATTAACGCCTTGAGCAGGCTGGTCTTGCCGGCGCCCGAGGGGGCGGAAACGATAAAAAGGGTGCCCTGTTGGCTCATCATTCATCCCGTTTTCAGCTGTTCGAACACCCAACGGGTGCCCGGTTGTCGAAAGGAGGCCATTCTAGCCGACTCTCAGCCGGGAATCCGTGCCATGAAAAACGGGAAGACCCCACCACCCTGCCCGGCCACGGGAGGATCGTGCGGCGATACGAGCACGCGTTCAGGGCGCGTAAAGGGTCACGCGCAGGAGGTTTGGGCGGGGCGGTCCGTGACGGAAAGGCAGGAGGGCCTGCGCCGCCGGTCCCAGGCTGTCTTCAGGCAGCCTCGTCGCAGATCTCGCCGGGCGGGCAAGGCGTCTTCCTGACATCCGCGAAGGCGGAGTTCACGACCTGGTCCAGCAGGTCGGCCACGACCCCGACCTGGCCAATATCGAGCTCGAAGCCATCGAAGTACTCGGCCACCAGCCCCCGCAGGGCAGCGGCCCCGGCAGGATCCATACCGAGGTCGTTCACCAGATCCGCGCCAGGGACGACATCCTCCAGCTCACAACCCAGCGCCTCGGCAACCACCGCGTTCAACGACATCATCATCAGGTTGCGCACCGTATCCAGCTCGTCTTTACCCGCCTTGATGCACATGGCTCACTACCTCCATTGCGCCGCCCTGGGGGCAGCAATTGCATTACAGGGGTTGACGGTCCTCGACCGCCATTCTTGAGCGGCCTCGGCCAACACCGTGAACCGCCGTCATGGGAAAAGCTATCGCAAGGGCGGGAAAGCACATTGACCTGAGTCAGTATATTATTATTTTCTTATATATTTTGCGGAAATGATGAGGGGCCTGAAGCATCAGGTACCCGCTATCAACGGTACCCCCCGGCAATCGGGCGCGCAGGTGACGATGCCCGTCACCACTCGCCCGCGCATCATCTCAGGACTGATTGTCATGTGGCAGCGCCCCAACGACCGGGCGATCTTGCTCAGGCTGTCATCAGCGGCCTGCCCTGAGCCCGTGCAGTGGCCACTCCCACTACAGGTGCCATTGCTTTGTTGAATCGGCGCTGGCGCCGATCGTCGCACTGTTCTGGGGAGCGTTCAGCCGACTGCACAATTACATGGCACGCGCTGAACAGCACGCACGGGCCCAAGCCGACTGGCAGCCCAGCCCATTGGAGCGGATTCCCGATCATTTCTCCTGTTGGCTTGAATCCTGCAGGAACCAACTATCGTTCATTTACACGCACACAACGTAACGGAGGGCGCCGTTGATGGACATGCATAAGGGCCTCGGCTTGGGCGGTACGAATCTCGAGCCAGGGGAGGAATTGGCGAAATTACAGCTTTACATCAACCTGAAACTGGCTGCATCGGGGCTGCCTTCCTGCCCTACAGGGGAAATGAAGCCCTTTCTCGAGACCGCTGACGAGCTGTTGAAATCCTACCGTGAAACAAATCGCCTGCTCTCCCAGTACCACTGCCCCGTGGATCGACGTATCCAGACCTTCATCAACGCCTACCTCGAGGACCTGGAGCTTGATGCAGTGCCGACCCTCCCGACACATACCCTTATCGCAGACCGGCATGGCGTCGCGCGGGAGTTGTCACTGCCCCTCGGCAAAGACGAGTTCCATTCCGACATCATTTCCAGTTACCGGGTTCGCCAGGGAATCTTGCACAATCCGGCGAGCGACCGACGGACGACCAAGGGCCTGTTCCACGTCACCGAGGGTGGCCTGCCGGTCCCGGGTGACAAAAAGGCGGTGCCGAAACGCACCTTTGCCACCATGTTGGACGCCGCCTTGAGTCCTCCGGACGACCTGCTGGAGCTGCCATTTACCGCTAATCTCGAAGAACCTGCCAAGTCCTTCGTCTCTCTCCTGCTGCGGCCGGTAGTCTGCCCGGCGATACCCGGGCGGGATGCCGAAAAGAACATGGAGATCCGTTTCTTCGCACCCGGAAACCTGGTCAGCAACCTCGACTTTGTGGAGAGCATCTTCGGCAATGGCGGAAACCCCTATCTGGCCGAATGCGATGCAGCACTCGACACCGCCCACTGGACAGGCCACACAGGCTGCGTCGTGCTCGCACCCCACCTCGTGGGCATGCGTAAAAAAGCACTGGGCCTTCCTCATTGGGATCGGGCGACGGACCGGCAACGCAGCGACGGCATGTGCTGGCGTGACGACGACGAACAATACAACGATGGCCAGGCATTCAAACTTACCGCTCGGGACACATCCGGTGTGATCGTGACCATCATCGCGGACAACTACTTCGGCTACTGCAAGAAGGAGGTCAAGACCCAGATCAGTTATGCAGCCAATCTCTACGGCCTGGCGGAGGAGGAGCATGCTGGTGGGGCTCTTGCCTTCCAGCGGCACAATCACGGCGAGGAATACGGGGTGGACAGTCGCACCCGTGAAGAAGGGTACGATTTTGCCGACATGCTCAGCCGTTACGGCGAGGCAATGCACGTCATGGAGGCGGGCTATGCCATCGACCGCCGCTACCCTGACCTGATCTATGTGCCACAAAACCTCCGCATCTGTCTCAATGCCCAGGCCGTCAGCTGGGATAAGAATGGCATCACACAGCAGATCCGGCTGCAGCCCGGCAAGATCTACATGCAGCCCAACGGATACAAGATCGAAATGAAGAAGCACCCTGGCGCACCGTCCTGGCGGCTTATCGGTACCGACGCTGAAGGCACCTTCTGTCACAAGCCAAGCACTGTTTCGGGCGGCGGCAAGAGCGAGATCTCAAAATCCATCGATGACGCGGTGATCTACGGACCACTGTTCGTGGACGATCTGCACAAGGACCTGGACCGTGTCCAGGAGATCTTCGACAGAGACTACAGCGACCGACTCAAACCGGGTTGTGAGAGCGAAGATCATGATCCGACACGTAAACCCCTGGACGCGAAGCGCAGTCTGGGTTCGGTGATCAAGCTGCTGACCCCTTCCAGCTGTTATATCGATGAATACAACACCTGGCTTGAATCCATTCCGCCTCGCATCCTGGCATTGGTTTTTCTGATCAAGCGTTTCTATCGACAGGAGTGGGGCAACCGCTGGCGTGAACACCTGACGGTGGATGAAATCGATGGCGCACCCGGCCACGAACTCAAACTGGACGACCGCCGGATCATTGGGTCCTACCTTCGCCTGGGGTTCGACGACGAAGGAAAATGGCGCACATTCAAGGTAAGACAGGACTATATCGCCGCCGAGAAAGTCCAGATGGAAGATGACATCACTGCATCAGTCGTGGTGCCAACCGACATCATCGCGGATTGTGGCCCACGAAGCAGTACATCAGGCAGCATCAAGCTGGTAAAGAACTGTGAGTACCGCCTTTTTCAGAGGCCGGATGAGGCCATAGTTCCAGGCTTCGACAAACAAACAGAGGCCGACCTGGCTGCTCCGGGAAATTTTATCGCGAACTTTGAGCCACTGGACCCGGCAAAACTCGCGGAAGTGGTGGAAGACGTCCTCACCCTGAGCACCTACACAGCGCCGATGAGGAACCTGCTCCAATCAGCTTATGACGAGGGGACCGGCTTCGTGGTGTCCTCCGCCAAGCCCAGGGTGGTGAATGGGGTCCCCACGAAGAACCCCCGTTACCTGCAGACACGTCCCGACCTCGTGCAGCCGATACGCAAGCATGCGGCGGAGATGGGGATTCGTTTCCACCGCAAACTGCCACTGCATACGCCGGTCTGTCACCCTGTAGATGCCGTACTGGCTGGACGGCGCAACAACCCTCCCCAGCCGGGCATCCGCCCCCTTGCCGTCTACAACCCGATCCATTACCAGGCGCTACCGGAACTTTTCATGGATTTCGTCTGCTCGCTGACGGGAAAATCTCCCTCGACGACCGGCGCTGGCAGCGAGGGCGCACTGACGAAAGGACCATTCAATGCCTTGCGGCCTACAGCGGACCTGAACAATGCGCTGGTGTCATTCATCCTCACCGGACTAGGCGGATTTTCCAGTTCCGCCGGGCATATCGGCCCCAATGTCCGCATCGATCACGACGTGAGTCTGCTTGTCCCAGAGATCTGGGCACGCCTCAAACCAAGTGAACGCGAACCGTCCTACCTTATCGAGCACGGCTATCTGGAATCACTTGAGGACTTCGAGCACCAAGGAAAAAAAGTTCTTGCCAGCCGGCTTGGATACCGGATCACTCACCGATTCGTCCATCAATTCCTGGGCAAGATCTTCGACAACCCCCAGGCGGTCTTCACCGATGAGATCCTGCGTCCGGAGACCCAGAACATCGACATGTTCGTGGACGGGATAAACAATATCGTCGAGGCGCAGCAAGGTGTCGCCAAACGTTTTCTAGAAGACGGTAGTATCGAGGATGCCTGCCCCCCGTTACAGGCGCTGCTGTACATCATGGCGGAGGGGCACTACCAGGGCATGGACGTCCATCACCCGGCTGTCCGCGCCATGTTTACCAGAGAGTACCTGTTGGGCTCCGACTGGTATCAGGAGCGCCTGGAGGTCAAGCAACAGCGTGAAATCGCCTTGTGGCGACGCCATATCCATAACCTGCAGGAGTTCATCAACCTACCGAACTATAACGATGAGGCTGCTCGACTCGGACTACATGAACAGTTGCAGGATGCGAAGACCAGACTCGAGGAGGTCACGGGCGCCGACTACATCGACAGCCTGAGAGGGACAATAGGGGCCGACCCGTTGAGCCCATGCCGAGACAGCGCCCTCACTGAAGGCATCCGGCCCAAGCAGGTCGCGTGACAACCCTGTGCTGAAACCACGTCGGGCCTGCTCGCGACGTCGACACCTTATACGCTAAGGGAAATGAATCGATGACTAGCAATAGAAAATGGGTTTACGCCTTCACCGAAGGCGATGGCAAGAACAAGCAGCTTCTGGGCGGCAAGGGCGCCAATCTCTGTGAGATGACCCAGATTGGACTAAACGTGCCACCGGGCTTCGTGATTACCACTGAAGCTTGTCTGGAATATCTCGATTCTGCAGCCGATGCGCTCCCTGCGGGGGTGATGGAGCAGGTGCAGCAGCAAATGCAGGCGGTAGAAAAAGCCACCGGCAAAGGCTTCGGCGACAAGGACAACCCCTTATTGGTATCTGTTCGTAGTGGCTCAGCCATGTCGATGCCGGGGATGATGGACACGATCCTCAATCTGGGCCTGAACAAGGAGACGCTGGAAGGTGAGATCAGGCAGACGGGAGATGCCCGTTTTGGATATGACGCCTTCCGCCGCTTTATTCAGCTCTTTGGCAAGGTGGCGCTGGACATACCGGATGAATTGTTCGACAAGGAGTTCGAAGCTATCAAACAACGCGCTCAGGTCAGCGAAGACGTGGGCTTGTCGGCCGATGATCTCAAGGAGATCAGCGAGCGTTTTCTCAAGGTGGTGGAGGAGCAGACCGGCCAGCCTTTCCCGAAAGACCCCTATCAGCAGCTCGAAATCGCGATCAAAGCGGTTTTCAACTCCTGGATGGGCAAACGTGCCGTCGATTACCGGCGCGAATTCAATATCACGCCCGACATGGCCAATGGCACGGCTGTGAATGTCTGCACAATGGTTTTTGGCAATCGCGGCAATGACTCCGCAACGGGTGTTGCCTTCACTCGCAACCCCGGCACCGGTGAAAACAAGCTCTACGGTGAATATCTCGTGAACGCCCAGGGAGAGGACGTGGTAGCCGGCATTCGCACCCCTAAACCGATTGCCGAACTGAGCACGGAAATGCCCCAAATGGCTACCGAACTGGAGGCACTGAGGCGGAAACTGGAGCACCACTACCATGAGGTCCAGGATTTCGAATTTACCATTGAGCGCGGTACGCTCTATTGCCTGCAAACCCGTAACGGCAAGATGAATGCGACCGCGATGGTGCGTACGTCGGTGGAGATGGAACAGGAGGGATTGATTACCCGCGAACAGGCGCTATTGCGCATCGACCCTGAGCACCTGGAACAGATGTTGCACCCTCGCCTTGATGCCGGGCCTGATGCCAAAGCGTTGGCGCAGGGCCTACCAGCATCACCCGGCGCGGCCTCTGGTTATGCAGTCTTTGATGCGGATCGCGCTGAAGACCTTGGCCGCACCAACCATCAGAAACTCATTCTGATCCGCGAGGAGACCAAGCCGGAAGACATCCACGGTTTTTTTGCCGCTGAGGGCATTCTCACCAGTCGCGGCGGCAAGACGTCGCACGCGGCGGTCGTGGCGCGTGGCATGGGCAAACCCTGTGTGGCGGGTGCTGAAGGCATCATAATCGATGACAAGAAAAGATTGGCTCGCGTGGGTGAAACCGTGATCCATGAAGGCGATCTGGTGACGATCGATGGCACCTCAGGAAAAATCTATCTGGGAGAAATCCCGATGGTGGAGCCCGAGTTCACTGCGGAACTGAAAGAGCTGCTCGGATGGGCAGATGAAGTGGCGCGCCTCAAGGTGCTCGCCAACGCGGATACCGAAACTGCTGCCGAGCGCGCCGTTAAATATGGCGCCAAGGGCATTGGCCTGTGTCGCACCGAGCGCATGTTCAACGCCTCGGAGCGTTTGCCGGTAGTAATCGAGATGATCGTGGCCGAGACACAGGAGCAGCGACAGGCGGCGCTGGACAAGTTACTGCCGATGCAGCGCAGTGACTTCAAGTCTTTGTTCAAAGTCATGTCGCCCATGCCGGTTACGGTGCGGCTGCTCGATCCTCCGATACATGAATTCCTGCCGAGCGAGCAGCAATTGCAACAGGAAATCGAAGACTTGCGGAATATGGCGAGCGCAGTACGCGGTGTTGAAGTACTCGACAATACCCTGAGCCTGCTGGGGAAACCTGATGCCGAGCGCCGCAAGTTGGCGCCCTTGCGACAGTCGCTCGATGCGCGTCTGGTGGATGAGGCGATTGAAAAGAAAATCTCCATGCTGGAAAAAGTGCGGGCACTGGTGGAAACCAATCCGATGCTGGGTCATCGGGGCGTTCGCCTCGGAATTACATTTCCTGAGATTTACGCCATGCAAATTCGATCGATACTCGAAGCAGCTGCAGAATGTGTGGCTGAGGGCGTGGAAATACAGCCGCAGATCATGGTCCCACAAGTCTGTACTGCCGAAGAACTGAAGTATGTAAAAACCATCGTCGATCAGGTCAGGGAGGAAGTTGAAGCAGCTCACGGTCGTCCGCTGAGTTTTAAATTTGGCACCATGATCGAGGTTGTCCGGGCCTGCATGCGCGCCGATTCACTGGTGGACGAGGCCGAATTCTTTTCCTTCGGCACCAACGACCTTACCCAGGCCACTTTCTCCTTCTCGCGCGAAGACGCGGAAAACAAATTCCTGCCGCTCTATAACGAGCATGGCATCCTGCAGGACAATCCGTTTGAAGTGCTCGACAGAAAAGGTGTGGGAAAATTAATGCAACTCGCTATCCACTGGGGCCGAGAGAAACGACCCGATCTTAGCGTGGGAATCTGTGGCGAACATGGCGGACATCCACAATCGATCCATTTCTGCAACGAAATTGGATTGAACTACGTATCCTGCTCAGCACCCAGGGTGCCAGTCGCGAGGCTGGCGGCAGCGCATGCTGCCTTGCTTCAAGGCACTGGAGACTAGAAACTCTGGGTGCTGAGAGCCAGCCTCTCTCCGAGATTAAATCTCGGGTAGAGGGGAATTGGCCCCCATTGCCTGGGCCACTTCGATTGGACGCAGCCCTTCATCAAGTACGCGCCGCACAAGAAGGACTCGACCGTCGACGGTTAATCGAGCATTTTTGTGGTTGTTCATTCGGGGTCCTTGGAGGTTTGTTTTGGTTCACACCTCCAATTCTCCGGATACGCCCCGAGTGAACAACCTACTGAGAGATCACAGCTAGCCCAGTAGTAAGCGCAAAGGATACGGCAGGCTCAACACCCATTGACGAACGGGTTGTTCGGGAAAGACTTCATACACCAACAGGGCTGCACATTCAGCCATACGGCGGGCGCCGCAGCTTGGACAAAATCCTCGGCGCTTACAATTGAAGGCAACCAGATGCTCAGCATGACAGTTGTCACACCGGACGCGCAAAAAGCCATGCTCAAGCCGGCCGTACTTGAGATATTCCTCGAACTCTTTGTCTACATACGCAGGCAGATAAGCTTCTTGAGCTTCGAGTTGCTGCTTGAACGCCGGGTAGTACTCGTCAACGAGTTGATAGAGGAGAGTCCGCTCCGGGCGGTGGCGCACATAGAGCCGTACACCAACGCCCAAGCCGGCTTCCCTGCCAACGGGTAACATGATCGCATCCTTGCGAAAGCATCGTGCCCTTCAGATTAGCCCACAATCATTCCAAATTTTGCACCTGCTCGCGCATCTGCTCGATCAGGACCTTCATCTCCACGGAGATGCGGGTGGTCTCGCTGTCACCCGACTTTGAGCCGAGGGTGTTGGCCTCGCGGTTGAGCTCCTGCATCAGGAAATCGAGGCGGCGGCCGACCGGCTCGTCCTGCTCCAGCACCCGCTCGATCTCGTCGAGGTGGGTGGCGAGGCGGTCCATCTCCTCGTCGATATCCAGTTTCTGGGCCAGCAGTGCCATCTCCTGCTCGATGCGGTCGTTATCCAGTTCGTCACTGAGTTCCTCGAGCCGTTTGCGCAATCGTTTGTGCAGCCCCTCGATCACCTCCGGCATCCGCCGGCGGGCACGTTTCACCAGTTCGCGCATGGCATTGCAGCGATCGCGGATCAGCTCGGCCAGCCGCGCGCCCTCGCGCTCACGATTCTCTACCAGGCTGTCGATGGCACGGTCGAGCAATTCGGTCGCTGCAGTCTGAACCGGGCCGAGGTCCTGCTCGCGGGCCTCGATCACCCCGGGCCAGCGCAGCACGTCCATGATGGCGGCATCGCGCGAGGTGGGCATGCGCGCACGCATCCGGTCGACGGCGGCGAGCAACTGGTCTGCCAACCGCTCGTTGACCTGCAATTCGCTGCTGACACCGGGCTCCGGCTTGTAGCGCAGGGTGCAGTCGATCTTGCCACGGCCGAGCCGCCGGGCGAGGCACTCGCGCAACACCGGCTCCAGGGTGCGCAGTTCTTCCGGCAGCCGGGGATGCACCTCGAGGTAGCGATGGTTGACCGAACGCAGCTCCCAGACCAGCTCGCCAAGATCGTCCCGTTGCGCCGCGGATGCGAACGCGGTCATGCTTCTGATCATAAAAATCCTCGATCCATCGGGAATGTCGACTCAAGCCCCGGGCGGGACTGCCGTTGTTTGGTATATGATTTTCGCACAAAAGTAACCCCTACGGATGACCGGACTCACGATGGCGGCAAACAACCGCGAAGGCCTGCAACCAGGCACCCTCCTCGACTGCTACAAGGTCAAGAAGATGATCGGCAGCGGCGGCTTCAGCCTGATCTATCTGGCCGAGGACGAGGACACGCGGGACGAGGTCGCCATCAAGGAGTACCTGCCGAAGCGATTGGGCAAGCGGCTTGGCCAGGAAAGCGTCTCGGTCATCCATGCCGACAAGAAGGATAGCTTCCATCGTGGACGCCGGCTGTTCTACCAGGAGGCCAAGGTCCTCGCCACCCTGGACCACCCGAACATTGTCAATGTCCGCAACTGCTTTCTTGCCCACAACACCGCCTATCTGGTGATGGACTACGAGCCGGGCAAGAACCTCGGCCGTTACATCAAGAAACGCAAGGGCAAGCTCAGCACCCGCTTCCTGCTGACCGTGTTCCCGCCCCTGCTCGACGCCCTGGAACTGATTCACGCCGAGCAGCACCTGCATCTCGACATCAAGCCCAGCAACATCCACCTGCGCCCCGGCGGCAACCCGCTGCTGCTGGACTTCGGCGCGGTCTTCCACCAGAGCGACGCCGGACAGAAGAAGGCCCAGGTGGTCACACCCGGCTTTTCCCCGCCCGAGCAGTACCTGGCTGCTGGCAATGTCGGCCCCTGGACCGACATCTATGCCATCGGTGCCAGCATGCGGGCCTGCATCGAGGGCAAGCCACCGCCCCCGGCGGTGGAGCGTGATGCCAAGGACACGCTGAAACCGGCCGTCGAGGTCTTCTCCAACAGTTACCCGCGCTACCTGCTTGAGGCCATCGACTGGGCCATGGCGCTCGACGCCGCACAGCGTCCCCGCACCGCCGGCCAGCTGCGTGATGTGCTGATCAACGGCGATCAGGAGAGCAGCCAGCCCACCAGCCGCCTGCTGGGCACCGGCCTCGGTCAATGAGCAGCGCCGATTACCGCACCGCCCAGGCCAGCCTGGTCGGCGACCGCAAACAGAACCAGGACCGCTGCGCGATCCTCGAGCAGGAGGGGCGGGTGATGCTGGTGCTGGGGGACGGCCTCGGCGGTCACCCGCGGGGCGAGGTCGCCGCGCAGTTCCTGGTGGACTGCGCCAGCGAGCAGTTCCAGCGCCACAAGGGCCGAGACATCCCGAACCCCCGTGCCTTCATCGAGGACTGCCTGGAGCTGGCACACCGGGAGATCGTGAAGTTCGGCGACGCGCAGGATCCACCCGTCAGCCCACGCAGTACGGCAGTGATCGCGCTGATCATCGGTGGCAAGGCCCACTGGGGCCACGTCGGCGACAGCCGGCTCTACCTGCTGCGCGACGGCCGGATACAGAACATCACCGAGGATCATGTGCAGGAGAGCATCGACGGCAGCGCCCGCGGCGGCCTGACCCGCTGTGTTGGCGGCCCGGCGGTAACACCGCAACCCAGTTGGGGCCGTCCCGACTGGCTACTGCCCGGCGATACCCTGCTGCTGTGCTCCGACGGTTTCTGGAGCCAGCTCGACACCCGCCACGTCGCCCCCATACTCTGCGACAGCGTGGAACTGGCAGACGATCTCGACGACCTGGCCAATGCGGCGGTGCTCGCCGGCAAGGGCCGCAGCGACAACGTCACCGCCCTGACCTTGCAGTGGCTGACGGAAAACCCCAATATCCCCGCCGACGACCCCGACCAGCTCGATGCCGCTATCGCGCATCTGCAGCAGGTGGTCAAACGCTTCGGCAACTAGCCGACCCTTCCCAAACCGAGGACCCGCTATGAGACCCAGTGGCCGCGCGCTCGATCAGATGCGCGAGATCAGCTTCACCCGCGATTTCACCAAACATGCCGAAGGCTCGGTACTGGTGGCCTTCGGCCATACCAAGGTGATCTGTACTGCCACCGTCGACGAACGGGTGCCGCGCTGGATGGGCAACGACAAGCAGGGCTGGATCACAGCCGAGTACGGCATGCTGCCCCGCTCCACCCACTCGCGCATGGGGCGCGAGGCCGCGCGCGGCAAGCAGGGCGGTCGCACCATGGAGATCCAGCGCCTGATCGGCCGCTCGCTGCGCGCCAGCGTCGACCTCAAGGCACTGGGCGAGCGCACCATCACCCTGGACTGCGACGTCATCCAGGCCGATGGCGGCACCCGCACCGCTTCGATCTCCGGGGCCTTTGTCGCCCTGTCAGATGCCATCAACACGCTGATTGCCGACGGCAAGCTCGCCGACAACCCGATCCGCCACAAGGTGGCCTCGGTCTCCGTGGGCATCTACCAGGGTTACCCGGTACTCGACCTCGACTACGACGAGGACTGCAATGCCGAGACCGACATGAACGTGGTGATGAACGAGGCCGGCAACTTCATTGAGGTGCAGGGAACGGCCGAGGGCGCGCCCTTCAGCCGTGACGAGATGAACGCCATGCTGGACCTCGCCGGCAAGGGGATCGGCGAGATCATTGCCGCCCAGACGGCGGCACTGACCGACTGATCAGTCGGCCTGCTGCACCTGTGCGACGGCCGCCTTGCGGTAGCGCAGGCTGGTCATCGCCGCCTTGATCGACGGCCTGGCCTGCGCATAGTCATCGAACAGGAAGATGACATAGGCATCCGACACCTTGTTGCGGTGCAGCGCCAGTAGCAGGCCCTGGCTGAAGGGGCTGTT